>JBCBOC010000039.1:0-11789 GCA_039821475.1 Cyanobacteria bacterium J06632_22
GAATATCGGCAAACAGAATCGAGACATACTGACGGGCACCACCAACGGTGGTGTTGCCATTGCCCAGCAGTTCCTCCGCCAATTCCTGACTGAGGTAGCGATACATGGTGGTGCGGAGGGTCTCACTTTCTCGCAGGGCCATCTCCGCCTGCTGTCGCTCGGTAATGTCCTGCACCGCGCCCGTCACCCGGTGGGGTTCAACCTGCACCTGTTCGCTGACAATGCGCTCTGTCCCGTCGGGCAGTTGCAGCCGATAATCTAAGGCATAGGGCTGTTGCTGTGCCCAAGCGTTGGCCACGCGATCGCGATCAAGCGGATGCACCCGCTGCAAAAAGAGACTCCGGCTGGGTTCTACCGCGGCAGTGTAGCCCAGCAGCTGATATAGCTGGCTGGACCATTTAAGCCGCTCACCGGTCTGGTCCCAATTACCGAGACGGGCAATGGTCTGGGCATTCCGCAGGCTAGCCTCACTGCGAACGAGCTGCAGCTCACTTTGCTGCCGCTCCGTGACCACAACGGCCAGCACCAGCGCCGTCACGCTAATCACTGCGATATAGGCCTGCAACAGCAGAATGGCTTCGCTAAGATTGCCCTCTACTTTGGTAATAAAAGGCCCCCCGCGATACACGGCCCCCACCACGGCAATCACAGAGACCAAAAAGCTGGCTAGCGTCGTGCCGCGTAGCCCTAAGCGCAGGGCTGACCACACCACGAAGGGAAAGGGGAGATATTCCAGGGGGTATTTTGCGATCGCACTTTCCGGCTGGGAAGCAAAGACAATACCGCTGGTAACGACCAACAGGCCCAGACACAGGCAAAGCTCCAGGGTCCGGTCAGCCTTTACCTCGAAATCGACCTTAGCCAGCCCCAATAGCAGCACAGGAACCAGTACCAAAATGCCCATGCCATCCCCCAGCCAAATCAGTGCCGCATTTTGCAGCGCGTCGCCCGGTGCCACAAGCCCGGTGCTCATGCCCACCAGCGTGCTGTAAACCGCATTCACTAAGGGCGTCACCAGTACCCCGATACCCAGGAAACGCAGCAGACTCGGTAAGCGCCAGGGTTGCGATCGCAGCCCCAAATCCCGCAGAAGTCCGCCACCAACCCAGGCCTGTAAAGGGCTACCCAAACTCACCACAAGCGCCGTTAACAGCGACAATTGCGCCGACAGCGCCACGGCCACAGCCCCCAGCACCACGCCGACCCAGAGCTGACGTCGCCAGATCAGCGCCGCCAGGGCAATCCCAGCCGGGGGCCACAGGGGCGAAGCTGCCGCTTCCAGATCCAGCGCCGTCATGGATAACCGCGCTGCCAAGAAATAGCCCAGTGCCAGCAGAACAACCCGAAATAAATACTTGCGTTGTTGCAATCCCATATTGGCCATACAGGGTCTGGAGCCCGTCCAGATTGCCCCGATAGAGTGTGCCCCTAACATTCCCAAATTAAGCGGCACTAGCCCGCCATAGACATCTCAGGGCCATCTCAGGGCCATCCCTGGCAGACGAAGGGATGGCAAACTCCCCGACGAACGCAATCAGGGTGACGCCTCAGGGACTTATCAGAATTCTTTTATATGTGCCTCAGGTGTGGGTCAGGTCTGGCTCAGTCAGGTTGTACATACTCATCAGTGTGAATCCCAAGATGACCTCAAGCAAAGGAGACTCACGATGACACGTATATTCTGGTCTGCCTTACCCCTAGCCATGACACTAGCCAGCACGGCCCAGGTGGCGATGGCAACGCCTTTGTCCTCCTCAGAAAGGCCAACCATCAGTCCTCAGCGCCAAGCCATCCACAGGCTTGAAGACACCACCGGAACAGTTTGGGACATGCGTCCGTTTTAGATTGCTCCCGTAACCCTCTATACTGCAAAGCAAGCCCAGTGCTGATGCTGGGCATTGCTGGGAGGCCAAAAAATGAGTGCAGCCACGTACATTCAAGACGAAGCCGAATTTGATAAGCAGCTGAGCGAACAGTCGCTAATGGTGGTGGACTGTACTGCCTCCTGGTGCGGCCCCTGTAAACTTGTTGCCCCACTGATGGACCAACTGGCCGAAGCTTACGACGGCCGCGTCGCAGTTTTCAAACTCGATTTGGACGCAAACAAATCTGTCGCCAAGCGGTTTGGCATTAAGAGCATTCCCGCGGTGATGTACTTCAAACAGGGCGAGCTCAAAGAGACCCTGATTGGCGTCAAGCCCTACGAGACCTTTACTGAAGCTGCCGAGGGGTTGTTAGCGTAACGTCAAAAATTCGACCGACGGCGTTAGCGGATCTTTGACCAGGCCAATGCCACCGTAGCCCCAGCGAGATAGCAGCGTTTTGAGCTGGCTACCCAGCACAGACTCGACTGAAAACTGGTCAGCTAACGGTGCGGCATGCTGGTTGACGTAGGTTAAGGCCTCATGATCGGCTGAAAACAGCATCAAAAAGCCCTTAGCAGCCTCATCCTGTCGAGGTCGAGCTGCGAGGTACTGCCCATCTCGCTTGGCGCGAAGCACATAGTAGGACTGAGAGAACATGCTGGTTCACCGCAATACATCTCAGCCCACGGTATCGCATTCCTTCGCGGATAAACCTGCCAGCGGCAAGACCCTAAATGTGCATTATCGAGTGACTACCGCCTCAGGTCACACCGTTTAGTGTCGCCCGCCGTTTAATATCGCCCATTGAACTCGCGAAAGACATACATATTGATGGCTGCCACCACGAAACAAATGATGAAAATCAACACGCGAATACCGTAGATGGGTTCATCAATCAGCCGACCGTTGGCAAAAATCGGCGTAAAAGAGGGCTCCATCTTGGCGAGCAAGAAACCTGCTGTAAATGCCGCAATGGTAGAACTTGCCTGGCTGAAATTCTTTAACTCATGACTGGTATTGGGTGACACGAGAAAACCCACCAACCAACCAGCGGCCCAGCCCGTCACACTGATCAGAATGGTCTGGGCAAAGCCAGGATCCCCCAACTCTGCATGGACCCGACTCGCCAGCCACAGCACGCCCGCAAGCACAATAAAACCGACCAACAAGCCGCTGTAAGAACGGATGGGATACATCAAGAATTAGGAAAATAAAGGGGGGCATGGGGCTTGAACACCGTAGGACCATCGAAGCCCAACGTCCGCTACGGTGCGTCACGATCAGTTGAGCTTTGACAGCTTAATACGAGGATCCACAAACGATAGGGCCAGGTCCGCCAGCAAGTTACCAAAAATCAGCATAGTTGCCCCCATCATCAAACTCGCCATAATCAAGTACAAATCCTGAGATTGGACCGCTTGCAGGGTGAGCTTACCCAAACCTGGCCAGCTGAAAAACGTTTCGATAATAAACGAACCACTTAGCAAACTCGCAAACTCGAAGCCCAAAATTGTGATCAGGGGATTGATGGCGTTGCGTAGCGCATGGGTATAAATCACCCGGTCCTCGGGCAAGCCCTTGGCTCGAGCCGTCTGAATGTAGTCTTGGCGCAACACATCTAGCAGCTGTCCCCGCATCAGCCGCTGTAGGCCAGCAAAACTCGTAATACTCAACGCCAAGGCTGGCAAGATCAAGTGCCACCCCACATCGAGCATTTTGCCAATCCAGTTCAGATCATCGTGAAAAACGCTAGTGCGCCCCCCCACCGGAAAGAGCGGTGCGGTCAGCTGGGCAAAAAATAGCAGCAGCAGGCCCGTAATAATCGTCGGAAACCCCTGGCCCGTATAGCTAAGCACCCGCAAAATACGATCCACCGGCCGGTTCTGCCGTACCGCACTGACAATGCCTAAGGGCACAGCAATGGCCCAGGTAATCACAATCGACGCAAAGGACAGGAGCAGGGTATTGGGAACCCGCTCCATCAAAATGTCGGCGGCAGGACGCTGGTAAGCAAAACTGAGGCCAAAGTTAAAATGGCGCACCACTTGCCACAGCCAGCGAAAGTATTGCTCCCAGACCGGGCGATCTAACCCAAACTGAGTTTCCAGCTGCTGCAGCGTCTCGGGCGAAATTTGCGGATTCTGGCGCTGCGCTGCCAGGAAGTCGCCTGGGGCCAGATCGATGATGAAAAAACTCAGGGCTGAAGCCAAGAGGAGGGTCAGCAACGCCTGCAGCAACCGCTTGACAATATAGAGCGTGGTTTCGCTCGTCACCAGCAACCGGATACGATCAATCGCAGTCATGGCCCGCGACGACTCCGGCGGTTCTGAGGGCTGGAAGGGATTTTCAGGCGCAGTAGTCATAGGCTCTCAAGTCACCAGGTCCCGGTAGGGCCTGCTCTTAATACTGAATCAACACACTCATGGGCACAGCGTCCGGCAATCGCTGCCGCCCGTCCAACCCATCTAGCTCAATGACAAAGCTAAAGCCTGCCAGAGTCGCGCCCGTCTGCTGAATCAGCTTTGCCGTAGCAGCCGCGGTCCCCCCCGTCGCCAGCAGATCGTCCACAACTAACACCGTACTGCCCTTAGGTAGGGCGTCTTGGTGTACTTCCAGCGCATCCTGTCCGTACTCCAGGTCATACTCGACCCGATGAATCGCAGCGGGCAACTTGCCGGCCTTACGCACTGGCACAAATCCACAGCCCAGCTTATAGGCTAACGGCATACCAAAAATAAACCCCCGCGACTCAATCCCAGCAATATAGTCTGGTTTTTCCACCGGCAGCGTCTCAGCCATCTGATCAATAGCGTGCTGTAGTCCATCGGGTTCACTCAAGAGTGTCGTGATGTCCCGAAACAGAATGCCGGGTTTGGGAAAGTCGGGAATATCCCGAATCAGCGATTTGAGATCCATGGTGCAGCCGATGAGTTTGCCCTGTTGATTTCGCCCCATTCTAAACCTTGTCCACGTCCAGAATCGTCGTTTTTACCAGAGAAAGCTGCAGGTTTCAGGCTGGACGGGGGCTAGCCTGAGATATTCTCAAACCAGCCCTGTCGCCAAAAGTATAGAGTCAACCCACCAGACATGAGAATCATGACGAGCCAGCACAAAGGATAGCCCCAATAGGCATTGAGTTCTGGCATGTTCCAGGGAGACACCGCCGGATCAAAGTTCATGCCATAGACACCCGCAATAAAGGTAAGCGGAATAAAGATGGACGAGATCACCGTTAGGGTCTTCATCACTTCGTTCATGCGGTTACTAACGGACGACAAGTACACGTCCATCAGCGTAGAGGTCAGTTCTCGGTAGGTTTCGACAATATCGAGCACCTGCACGGCATGGTCGTAGCAGTCATGCAGGTACACCCGCACTTCTTCACTAATCAGGTCACTGTCCTCGCGCATGAGGCCGTTGATCGCATTACGCTGGGGCCAAATCGAACGGCGCAGGGTCATCAGGTCACGACGCACCTGATAAATCTTTTGTACAGTTTGCCGAGTGGGGCGAAAGATCACCTCATCTTCGAGGTCTTCAATGTACTCACCATAGGCCTCCAAGATCGGGAAGAACCCGTCGACAATGGCATCCAATAGGCTGTAGGCCAGGTAGTCGGCCTGCTTAGCCCGAATCAGCCCTCGGTTGTAGCGAATGCGATCGCGAACCGGGTCAAAGCAATCGATATGGGGTTCCTCTTGTACCGTCAGTAGATAGCCTCGCCCCAGCACAAAGCTCACTTGCTCACTGTCAAAGCCCAGCTCACCCGACGCTTGCCCGTCTGACTTCAGCACCACCATGCGGGCAATAATCACGATCTGGTGGTCATAGGGTTCTATTTTGGGCCGCTGAGGCACATTGACCACATCCTCTAGGACCAGCGGATGCAACTTAAACACGTCCCCCATCTGTCGGAGTACGGCTTCGCTACCTAGCCCCTGCACATCGAGCCAGGCGACCGAATCAGTCTCTAGATAAGGGGCACAGTCCATGGGAAACTGCGGATTCTGACGAGTTGCCTGATCTGGCCGATAGTCAATCAGAACCAGATTGGGCGGCACCGCATCCGGCTCAATGACCAGCGTCCCCGGCAAGCTCCCGACTTCATCGTAGTGGTAGTCCCAATGGCGACGTTCATCCTCCTCGCCCGGCCCCGGTAGCTGGGTCAGCGAACGTAAACCTGTTTTAGGACCTATTGTGCTCATAGCGTGACGCGTGGGGTAAAAGAAAAGCTGACGCACCTGCTACACTGCCGCTAACCCTGCATATTTTCAATCCCCTTTCAAAACGCCGTGAAAGACGCTCCCCAACCCAGTTCTCCACCGGCTCACGCAACTCGCCGTCCACTTTATGCTGCTGAGCCCAAGCGCCGCTGCACGGTTACAGTGACCGAAAGTGGCTGGTTTGGTGCTAAGGCTGCGGCCGAGGCGATCGGCTGTGTCAGCCTATCGGACATGATTGAACGGCTGGGACGGGGCGAACTGGCTGTGCTGCCAAGCGATGAGTTTCCCAGCGAGACCTATCCCGGCGAGGCATCAGGGAACAGAGCGCCACTGTCTACCGCAGACGCAGCAGGATTTTCTCCGGAATTTCCCCACGACATTTCCGCAGGCCACTCTCCTCGACCGGCACAGCCGCCACTCCTCCAAAGCCTCTGGCGGCCCATAACCCAGACCTTGGCACCGCTGCAACGGCTACCGCGCCTGTTCCTCACAGCGAGCTGCGCCGCCCTAGTGCTGATGCCCGTGCTATACGTAGTGAACTTAACCACAGAGACCGAATCCGCTGACTTTACCCCCAACCTGGCAGGCGTACCGGAAACCGGCGACCAAGTGGCGGGCTACGACGTGACCGATCATTTTCGGATTCGCCCGGTGCATCCAGTAACGGGCGCGCGGAATGTGCCGCACAACGGCGTAGATGTAGCCACCCCGGCAGGCACCCCGGTATATGCGGTGGGTGCCGTGGGCGATACGGTAACTGTGAAGTGCTGGTGGGATGTGGACGGCGGCGGCTGGGTGGCCAACCAGACCACTGCATCGCTGTCAAACTATGTGTTTCAGTCGCTACACCTCCAGGAAAATGAATGCCGCAGTGGCGAGTTTAAGGCCGGCGAGGTGATTGCCTTAACCGGCAACACTGGCATTGGCACCGGCGCACACTACGATTTTCGCGTCAAAATTGATGGGCAATACGTGCCGCCTGACCGCGTCTTTCTGGAGTCTGCCTTGACCGGCAACCTATTGAACAAAGACAGTTAAGGCAATAACGCATCAGGCCGCATCGCGCTCAAGCGTTCGGCGCTGCAGATCTATGCCTTGCGTCTCTATCTCTGCGGGTCTGTGACGCCATCGAGGGTCAATCCCCGCGTAGCAACGCAATAAATGCAATATAAGCACTATGGCGGATAAAGTCCGCATAAATTCCCCATGAAACCCGTGAATACACGCAGTAGTTCCGGAGATTTGTGAAACTATAGGAGATAAGTCCATTTACTCAACGCAGGTCCAGATAGGGCTTATCTGCCTCTGGAAAACATCCCATGAAAGCGACCAGCTCTCTTGTACTTGCCCAAAAAGGGGACCGACATGCGATCGCAACCCTGATCAACAAGCATTTTTACAAACTGGGCCTCTCTGCCAGCGCAGAACAATCTCGACGGGGCCTAACCATCACCGTCGAGCATGACCACCAGCCCCCCGATGCCCAGTGGACCACCGATTTTGTCTACCGACTGCTGTCGAAGGTGCGCCCCGCTGGCGTGCAACGTATCTGGCTGCAAGGCCGAGTAACCGGACAGCGACGAGCCTGGCGACAGCAGCTCCAGCTTGATGTATCACGCCCTAGGCAACCGTACCGCCCCTACCGCCGCCGTGACTTTTCCACGCCACTGGCGATGGTTAGCATCCTGACCTTGTCAGTAGCTGGCCTCTGGCATAGCTACCGAGCCCAAACTCAACCCTGGGAATACCAGCTAGAGCGAGTAGACGCGTCCCTTCTCGAGGCCACCTTGACCCACTATGGCACCCAAGGGTGGGAGCTAACCGCCGCCCCCAAGGCAATTCCCACCCAAGACGACGCAGCGGCCCCGGCATACGAGGTGGTTTTTAAGCGACAGGCCCCCCTAGAATCGTCTGCTGCGTCAGCAGCAGCCACGGGTATTCCACCACTAGCCCTTGGCACCGTCACCGACAAGACTCAGTTTCAAACGTTAAATGACCAGGGTCAGGCTGTCGTCAGTACGGCTTCACAGCCTGCCGTGGGATCACAGTTTGAGGCCGACCAGACGCCCTCAGTGCCCCCACCGTTACCGGTCCCTGCATTACCGTAGTGCTCTCTCAACTTTAGAGATTAGGGTCGGCGGGGATAGTGAAGTAGTGAGGTGGCAAGGTAGTGTAATGCCTTTATCTCATAAGCGTTTAAGGACGATCTCCATTTCACCACTCACCCCTTCATAGTCCTGACTCGAAGTTATAGTCTTGGGAACCTACTAGGGTGCGAACAAGTCGCCTAGCACCTTCAATACGGTCTGCTGCACCAACGGGTGGATCTTGCCTAACTTCTTGATCAATCGCGTCTTATCCACAGTGCGCAGCTGGTCCAAAACAATTTGTCCGGCCTTACCGTCAAACTCGCAAGACACACGCGTGGGATAAAGCTTACTGCCCGTTGTCATCGGCGCCACGATCACAGTGGCAATGTAGCGATTCATCTCATCAGGCGAGACCACCAGACAGGGCCGAGTTTTGCGAATCTCTTTGCCGACAGTAGGGTCTAGATTGACGAGGTAGACATCGAAGCGGGCTACCACCGCCATTCACCTGCATCCCAATCCGTCATAGTATCTGCATCGAGCAGTGCGTCATCCCCGTTGGCCGCCATTGCCTGAAACTGAGACGCCCAACCGGCCCGCGGCAACTGCACATTACGAATCACCAGTTGCCCATCGTTCACCACTAGCTCCACCTCACCGGTTAACCCCAGCTGTTCTAGGACAAGCTTGGGAATACGTACCCCTTGGGAGTTACCAATTTTGACAATTCGCGTGCGCGCCACCAGCGCACCAGGGCTATAAGGTGATTCAGCCACAGCTGGCGCAGACGCCACAGACTTAGAAGAAGGGCTTGGCATATCAGGCTATAACGACCTAGGCCGTAATCACAATGTAATCACAATTAGTATAGCGAGCAAACTGCCCCAGCGCTCATAGCCTGACTCGCGAAGGGGTCATAAACACGTGGAGGCTCAAGCAACATGAGCAGCGCTATTTTTAAAGACCTGATGACAGGGATTTTTGTCAGGCTGGGCATGTTGTACACAGCATTTCATGCAGCCGTCCCGGTCTATTTTTGCGATCGCTATGAACCGTCTTCTCACCTGTGGCATTTTAGCCAGCCTGCTCTGTAGTAGCCTTGCGGCACCAGCCCTCGCCCGTCCATTGACCGCCATCTCTACTGACAGCAAACAAACCGAGGATTCATACACTCGGTACATGCGTCTAGGCTATGCCTACACGAACCAGTTTGACTACAACACCGCACTCATCAACTTTCGACGTGCATTGGCGGCGCGTCCTGGCGACCCCTATGCCACCACCGCAGTGGCCAATACAGAATTTTATATAGAACGCGATCGAGCGGCCCATCGCCAGCGGGAAATTGATCGTCTCGAAGCGCAACTGAGCAGCGCTGGTGAGCAAGAAGACTGGGTCTGCGCCGCAGCCACCGTCGATGAGCTGATCACCTACACTCAACCCAACTCCTTTGAAAGGCGTCGCCTGCAAGGCTATCGAGGCGAGCTGACCGGGCTCATGGATGCTCGAGCTAACTTAGACAGTTGGTCCACTGTTTGTAGTCCCTTAGGTCCGCTCTACTAAAGCCATTACCCCTTGGGGCTGGCAATAGTGCCTAGCGAGTAGCATTAGGTCTGTGCCCTTTGTTTACCAAAGGTCTGACGCTATCTCACTCATTGCAATTTCGCGGCCCCACCCATCCCAAAGTCTAGAACTGACACCCCCTAGCCGACAGGGAAAGGATAAGCCTTGTTGCCTGGCAGTTAAATTGTTACATTTGTTAACAATACGGAGTCATGGCCTTAAGGTATGCCCAAAAGGGCACAACGCAATGGATAGAGTTCAGCTAGCAGAGCAGTATAGTCGGGGACAGCGGCGCTTTTCAGGACTCGACCTCAAAGAGCAAACGCTATCCAGTATGGTGCTGTCAGATGTGCAATTTGACTACGCCGATCTGGCCCACAGCAACCTCAGCATTTCCCAACTTCACCGAACGAGCTTCAAGGGAGCCATGTTATGGCGGACTCGCCTGGATGGTGCAGACCTCAAGCAGGCCAATCTGCAGCAAGCCCTTCTCATTCGGGGGTCGCTAGTCAACGCGAACTTACAGGCAGCGCGCCTGGAAGGTTGTGACTTGCGACTGGCTAACCTGCAGCAAACAAATTTACTCAGCGCCAGCTTACAGGGTGCAAATTTGTCCTACGCCAATTTGACGGCTGCGAGCTTGCGGGGCGCAGACTTAACCGGCGCCGATCTGACGGGCGCCATCTTGACGGGGACAGACTTTACCGGCGCACAGCTCACGGCAACGATATGGCCTCGCGGGTTTACCGTCCCTTCAGCGACATTACACCGAGAACGCCTGCTGCCTATTTAGCGCAATCTGCAGGTATAGCACCCGTCACTACATTTGTGCGCGGTTGCGGGTCACTGGGCTCCAATGCCAGCTACTTGGGCTCCAGAAATGTCTTAAACAAAGTAGCGAGCGCTATATACTGCCCGATACCAGCCGAGTGGTCTGTAAAGCCTAAGAATTAGAGTTAGTAGAGTCAGCGAAATAGCGGCAGAGCTTTAGCTGGAAAAGGACTACAAGCCTGACGCAATTAGCCATTCGCTGGGCACTATTCGCCAGTTTCAGTCTGGCCCTTTAGAGTTGCTGCCTAAATTTTCTGCGGCACTAGCCCTCCAATAAGAGCTGAGAACGCCACAGCCTAGCCCGACAAATTTGAGCGCTGTACTGCATAATGAGCCGCCGCTGGCGGTCGCTTGGGATTCGTCCTGTGGCATCAAACTTAGCGATCGCAGACGCAAGACTTCGCGCATCGCCATAGGCTACGCCCTGATACATCAGCTTTTGACAGTACAAAATCCCACGGGTGCGCACAGAGGTGGGTGCGTGCCCCGACACGGGAGGAGGAGAAGGCAGCGAAGGTGAATGCATAGGCGCAAACAGGGAATGAAAAACCTGAGGGGAACGGAAACCGGCAGTCCCGGCGGTAAATGACTGGGTCGCTGATTCTGGTCTGTTGAGTCTGGTCTGTTGAGTCTGGGCCGCTGATCTTGAAGAACGGATTCGATGCAGTCAAAGATAAATCAGGCGATGAAGCGCCTTACATTAAGCGGAGTTGCGTTCGAACTATCGATTGCATACCGCTCGATTAATCGTAAATAAGCTAACCGACAACACCTGAAAAACGCGATTTAAAAGATCCACGCACAAATGGCAAGAAAACAGCAGGAACGTTCTTTACAAAGAACAAAATAATCCGCTATCCCTCCCTTTATTGCAGGCGATAGCTGATCGCACAGTAGATTTGTGACTCAAAAATAACAAAGAATTTTACTTCTTAAAATAGAACATTTTTACAGTTCATCGTGCTTGATCCCCTCCATTGAAAGGCCTTCAGGATTCTCATCAACCAAAACTAATGTGTTGTCGAGAAAATAAAAAATTCAGATTTGGACAGTGTCTGCTCCAAACTAGTTTTAATTCTCGTTATAAAGCAGCAACTATCATGAGTTTTGTTGAACTTAGCAACAGATTTGTCACATTTTTCCGGAAAAATTGACTCGTATAATTAACTTTTGAATAAGTTATTCCGCCATATTTGTCGCCGTATTCCACCTCCCCA
>JBCBOC010000212.1:0-6449 GCA_039821475.1 Cyanobacteria bacterium J06632_22
TAGCGACCCGGTTCGGCTCCGTCAGATTTTGCTGAACCTACTAGGGAATGCCGTCAAGTTTACGGACGCTGGTGAGGTGGCGCTGCATGTGCGTCCCATCCCTTTAGATCAGGCCGAACCGCCCCAGGTCAAGCGCGGTATTTCGGCGATTTCTCGGCTCAATGTGCGGGCGGTCTACGACTGCGCATTGCAGTTCTCTGTTCGCGATACCGGTATTGGCATTCCCGCCGATCGCATGCACAAGTTGTTCAAGCCCTTTAGTCAGGTCAGCAGTTCCACCACCCGCAAGTATGGCGGTACGGGCTTGGGGCTGGCCATTAGTAAGCGACTGGCGGAAACCTTCAATGGGCGGCTGTGGGTTGAAAGTGTGCCTGGCAAGGGCAGTGTTTTTTCCTTCACCATTCAAACCACCGTCGAAAATCTCCCTAGCCATCAGCAAATTCCTGAAGGACTGGCCCAGTGGGCTCAGCGCCGCTGCTTGATTATTGACAGCAATTTGACCCGACGGACCAGTCTGGAGTGGCAGCTCAGCACCCTTTCGATTCAGCCTGTCAGTGTGCGCAACGTGGCCGAGGCGTTGGTCCTGATTCAACAGGGACAAAACTTTGCGGGCGTCATTCTGGATGCTGGCGTCACGAAAGTCGATAACATTAGCGCCATGGAATCACTGCGGAGTTCTGCTGGGGTGCCGACGTTGCCGATTATCCTGATGGCGACCCTGAGTGAAAATCCCGGTCAAACTTGGCATAAGGATACCGTTGTTATTTGGAAGCCCATTAAACAAGCGGCCCTGTATCGAGCATTAATGCGCATTCAAAATCAGGACTTAGCATTAGCTACTGTCGATCCTAAACGCCTGGTCGCGTCAGGGGAGTTGGGCAGTCCTAGCCCACAGGTCAAACCCCTAAAAATCTTGATTGCTGAGGATAACCCCGTTAATCAGCGGGTGGCCCAGCGCTTGCTAGAGCTGCTGGGTTACGAATCCGATGTGGTCAATAGTGGCCAAGCTGTACTCGATGCCCTACAACAGCAGGTTTATGACGTTGTGCTGATGGATATGCGCATGCCCGGTATGGACGGAGTAGAGGCCACCCGTCGGATCCGGCGATTGGGCCGTCAGGTCCCGCAGCCGTGGATTGTCGCCATGACGGCGAATGCCGTGACGGAGGATCGTCAGCGCTGTCTGTCGGCAGGGATGAACGACTATCTCAGTAAACCGATTCGTCGCGAATCCCTATCCCAAGCCCTGAGCAAGGTTTAAGGTAAGCTATCAAACTTTTGTGATGAAGTGGACCGTTCCTGCGGTCAAGCCCCTCAAAGTCGGGTAGAGTAGTCCACAGTTGATGTAGTACATGAAAACTATATACAGCGCTGCATTTTCTGTATTTTGTTGATTCCCCTTTAGACCCATGGTCCAATACACCCTTGCCCAGTGCCCGTCCGAAGTTCTGATTGATATTCCTGGCCGAGATTCTGCTAAAGCTAGAGAAAAGGCGATGGATCAGCTTATGGAGCTGATGAGTGAGGGTAAGCTACCCACAGAACTCGATGATGGTTTCGACCCCAAGGATTTCATTGAAGTGAAGGACCAAAAAATGCCGCCCTCAGATTCTGAGAATTCTGTTGTTGAAGCGGTTCAGACGCTGAGCAATCTTGCCAAACTGAAGGTCAAGGTGCAGGGCTCCCGCGATGAGGCGTTGGAAGTCCGTGAGCTTGTGGATCTGCTGTTTACCGATGAAGAAATTAGTGACGACCAGTTTGACGCGCTGAGCAGCGGGTTTAAGGTGCTCAAGACCTTTGCGCAGAGTAATCTGCGCTATAAAGAAGCCCGCGATCAGGCGGAATCAGCTCGAAAAGTGCTGGATGACGCCTTGGGCAGCTAGGAGAATGTTAGGGCGAAGACTTTGGAGTAAGTCTAACGAAGGGTGAAATGGCGAATCGGGCTATGTCTTCAGCATTTAACTCTTAAAGGCGATCCGCTATTTTACTCACTCGCTATTCGCGATTTCGCTATTCGCCTTCTTCGCCGTGCCTTTATAAAAATATCCACCAACCTTGGGCAGACTCTCGGCGTAAAACGTTTCTACCGATACATTGCCGAAGGTCTGTTCCACTAGGTCTCGAATGGGGCGGTTGAGATGACAGCCGTCGGCAATACGTTTTTGCAGGGGAGTGAGTCGATCCTGCCATTTGGCCATGCCAGGTTCTGGGCTGCGTCCATGTTCAATGAAGAAGAACTGTCCCCCTGGCTTGAGGACACGATGTATCTCTCTGAGGGCCTGTTCGACCTGGGCAATGCTGCATAGGGTCCAGGTGCTCACCACGCTATCAAAGCTGGCCTCATCCATGGGTAGCGATTCACCGTTGAGGATGGCTAGGGTCACGTTTAGGGGAGAGTCCTTGACCCGGCGAGCTGCGATCGCACCCATACCGGCATTGGCATCAATCACCGTAAGGGACTCAACCTGACTGGCCGGATAGTGAGGCAGGTTGAGCCCTGTACCAAACCCTATCTCCAGCACCCGTCCTGACACAGCTTGGAGGAGTGCTGTCCGATAGGTGGCTAATTCTGTGCCTGACATGGCCCAGTCCATCAGGCGAGGCAGTACAAATTGACTGTATACGTTCAAAACTATTGCTTCGTTGCGTTGCTAGTCTTCCTAGACTAACAACCCCCACCCCACATACCGCGAAAGTCTGGTAGGTTTGACTGTACGTTTTTTCCTAGCCCTTTTATCTCCCTACCGGCATGGACGCCCTTAAAGGCCGCGACCTCCTCACGCTTGCAGATTTAACCGCCGCTGAGCTAGCAGATCTACTCCAGTTGGCCGCTCAGATGAAGGCAGGGGAGCGACATTTGACCTGTCCGAATAAGGTGCTGGGCCTAGTGTTTTCAAAAGCCTCCACGCGAACGCGGGTGAGCTTTTCGGTGGCGATGTATCAGCTGGGTGGACAGGTGCTAGACCTGAACGCAGGCGTCACCCAAATTGGGCGAGGCGAGCCACCGTCAGACACAGCTCGGGTGCTCGATCGCTATTTGGATGTGCTGGCGGTGCGGACCTACGCTCAGAGTGAACTGGAAGAAATTGCCCACCATGCTCACATCCCAGTTATCAACGCCCTGACCGATCTAGAGCACCCTTGCCAGATTTTGGCGGACTTACAAACGGTTCAGGAAAACTTTAACCAGCTCTCTGGATTGACCTTGACCTACCTGGGCGATGGTAACAACGTGGCCCATTCGCTGCTGATTGGCTGTGCGCTGGCGGGTATGAATGTGCGGGTGGCGACGCCTGCGGACTATGCGCCGGACCCGGCGGTGGTCAGGACGGCCGAACAGTTGAGTGCCGCCGAGGTCACTATCACCACGGATCCTGTCGCTGCTGTGACGGGGAGCCATGTGCTCTACACCGATGTCTGGGCCAGCATGGGACAAGAAGACTTGGCCGATGCCCGGGTGCCGATTTTCCAGCCTTACCAAATTAATGAATCACTATTGGCTCAGGCGGATGCCAATGCCATTGTGTTGCACTGTCTGCCCGCCCACCGGGACGAAGAAATCACCAATGCGGTGATGGAGGGGCCCCAGGCGCGGATATGGGATCAGGCGGAGAACCGGCTGCACGCGCAGAAGGCTCTGCTGGCGGCGGTGTTGGGGGCGACGGAGAAATAGGGTGAGGTGGCTGCGCTGGATAAGGTGGCTGCGCTGGGTGAGGTGGCTGCGCTGGTGAGGGAAGATACAGTCAAGTTCTTTTTCGCGGCTAAATCGGGTATCTGTTACCCGCTCACGGCCTCATCCGCCGAAGGCTTCTTCGCACGCTAAAGACTGGCTGGTCTTCGTCTGGGCCTGGCGGGCAAAGAGGGTTGCGATCGCAATTAACAAAACCACGCCTAATCCGCCCGCCAGGGGGTTGCGGTCGATGCCGGTGATCCATTCGGGGACCTGACCGGTGTAGGCCACCAAGTTGCCCACGTTAAACAGGTAGTAACCGCCCACCAGACCGGCATGTAGGCCCATGGGCAACGCTAGGCTGGTGGGCTGCCAGTCTGGCGTGATCTGACGGGAGGTGGTCCGCCTGGCCCACACTAATGCCAAGCCCAGGATCAGTAACCCCACAAACTGGGGAAAGGTGCGGATAATTTCGGGCAAGGGCTTGATGAAATGGGCTAGGGCAAACACCGTCGCGTTAGCGATCAGCGCCGTGCGACCCCGGCTGCCCGCTTCGAGTTCGGCGAGTAGCCAGCCCCGAAACAGCAGTTCTTCGAGCAGACCGTAGGCGAGGCCTACCAGCGCTGCCTCGGTGAGCAGCCTCGCCCAGCTCCAGGACGGCCATTGAAAGGTGGCCCAGCCCAGTCCCAGCTCCAGGCCAAACAGCAGCACGACACCCCCTAGGCCCAGCGCTGTTGCCATAGCCAGCCGCCGCAAAAAACTGACGCCGCCGCCAACCCACCCCAAATGTCGTAAGGGCTTAGCCCAATGGTGCACCCGCCGTCCCCAGACACGGACCAGGACAACAAACAGGGCATAAAGCAACAGTAGTGCGATTGCCGTGGCGGCGTGCGGTTGTCCCATGCCACCGCCGAGTCCACGGTGAATGAGTAGCGCTAATGGCCCCCATACCATTGCCAGGCACAGTAAAAACAACACGACGCGAGCACCACTGGGTAGCGCGCGGATGCGGCTCACCCGTCGCCCACCTGCCGACTGCTCGCTGCTAGGAAGGATCAAATTATTCGTCCGGTTCGATAGTACTGGTCAGGCCCTTAGACTTCAGTGTTTCGCAGTAGAATTCGGCATGTTCTAGCTCGCAGGTAATAACCAGGGCCGTACCGGCATTATGAGCCTGCATCATAATGTCTACCGCCTGGGGAACAGATAGGCTAGGAACCGTTTGCACTAAGGATTCAACCACATACTCCATCGAGTTGAAATCATCGTTGTGCAACAGTACATGGTAGCGCGGGGCTAACTTGCGGGTTGTTGAAACAGAAGGCTTTTCGATTGTTCCGATGGATACCATGACGCTAACTCTAGTCTCGTATTGGGGTGCTTAACGCGCATAAACCTTGACCACGTCCATAACGCTCGGACCCTGTCCATGCCCGCGTTGCCCGAAGAGAACGCTACAGCGCTGAATGGGGTAAGCGCACGAAAACTGTGGCACGGCCCAAATTGGCCGCCCAAAGCCGTGTGGTGCAGGTTTTGAATCTGGACTGCCGACAGCACGGCATCCCTAAGCTTTTTACCTCAATCATTCTAAAACGGCTACCCGTCCACCGCTGGATTCGCCGCATCAGATCCGTCTAATCCTTAGACTGTAAGTCAGAACGTTAGAAGAAGCGGTTATTAAACGATATATATCTAGCCACAGATCCAATTCCTACCTATAATAGTGGACTGGAATATTTCCCCCAGTCCACTATTACTGGAGCTAAACAATTTATGGCGCGATATCGAGGTCCTCGTCTTCGCATTACTCGACGGCTGGGCGATTTGCCTGGTCTGACTCGCAAGGTCGCTCGCAAGTCTTATCCGCCCGGTCAACATGGCCAGGCTCGTAAGAAAAAGTCTGACTACGCGATTCGTCTCGAAGAAAAGCAGAAGCTACGCTACAACTACGGCGTCACTGAGCGGCAGCTGCTCCGCTATGTGAAAAAGGCACGTCGTGCGGGTGGTTCCACCGGTCAGCTGATTCTACAGCAGCTCGAGATGCGGCTAGATAACACGATCTTCCGTTTGGGCATGGCGCCGACCATTCCGTCTGCTCGTCAGGTTGTCAATCACGGTCATATCACTGTCAACGGTCGTGTGGTCAGCATTCCGAGCTACCAGTGCCGCCCGGGCGATGTGATTTCGGTCCGTGACAAAGATGCCTCTAAGAAAATGATTGAGGCCAACCTAGAGTTTCCGGGGCTAGCTAACGTGCCCAGTCACCTGGCGTTCGACAAAGCCAAGATGCAGGGTACTGTTAACGGCGTGATTGAACGTGAATGGGTGGCCCTCAACGTTAACGAGCTGTTGGTGGTGGAGTACTACTCCAAGAAGTAAGCTCAAGGCCTTTGCCATTCCACAGACTTGGCTATGGGTTTCTTGCAACAATTTTTACAATACTGTTCTGGCAAATGCTGCGGTCGCGTAGGTCAAGGATGCGTCAGTTTTAAGGCCTATTCCTAAATCCTGCCAGCAGCGCTTACCGCGCTAGTTTAGTTTTTTATTCCATAATCCTCAGGGGTCCGTCAGCCCCTGAGGATTTTTTAGTGTGGGTGGCAATGGAACCTTGGCTTTGAACACAAAGCGCGTCGTGACTTGCAATCCGGCTCAACCTTTTCGCGGATTGCAATAGACATTAGGGTTGGGGCTTGTGCACCGTGCCTATAGCAACCGCCACAAACGTTTGTGCGCGGTTGCGGGCCACTTGGCGACCATACCCAGGGTTTCACAGCCAGAA
>JBCBOC010000710.1:0-2558 GCA_039821475.1 Cyanobacteria bacterium J06632_22
ACTCAGCTCACGCATACGTTCAAGGCGCTGTCTGCCGAGGCGTTACACAGCAACAATGCGTCATTTCTAAAACTGGCCGAAACGGCTTTAGGACAGTTTCAAACCCAGGCGACCGGCGATTTGGCCCAGCGACAGCAGGCCATCGACAGTCTGGTGCAGCCCCTGCAAACCTCTTTAACTAAGGTCGAATCCCATTTGCAGGAATTAGAGGGTAAACGCACTGCGGCCTACGCTCAGCTACGGGAACAGATTACCGCCCTCAGTACCAGCCAACTGCAGCTCCAGGCCGAAACGGCCAATTTGGCTAAGGCGCTCCGGGCCCCTACCGTGCGGGGGCGTTGGGGCGAAATCCAGCTTAAGCGCGTGGTCGAAATGGCCGGGATGGTGGAGCACTGCGACTTTATCCAGCAGGCCACGGTGAAAACTGACACGGGGCATCTGCGGCCGGACATGGTGGTGCAGCTTCCCTTTCAGCGCAATATTGTTGTGGATGCCAAAGCGCCGTTGGCAGCTTACTTGGAAGCCCTTGATGTAAATGACGACGGCCAACGTCAGGCTAAGCTAAAGGATCATGCCCGTCATATTCGCACCCACATTGGCCAGTTGGGCAACAAAGCCTACTGGGACCAGTTTCAGCCCAGTCCAGAGTTTGTGGTGTTGTTCCTGCCGGGGGAGATTTTCTTTAGCGCTGCCCTTGAACAGGATCCGGGCTTGATTGAGGCGGGCATTCAACAGCGAGTCATTCTCGCGACGCCAACCACGCTGATCGCGCTGCTTAAGGCAGTTGCCTATGGTTGGCAGCAGGCTCAGGTTACCGAAAATGCCCAGAAGATCAGCGACCTGGGCCGAGAGCTGTACGAGCGCGTGCGCACCTTTACCGGGCACATGGGCAAGCTCCGTCGCGGCTTAGACAGCAGCGTTGAGCATTTCAATAAAGCAGTTGGATCGTTAGAAAGCCGAGTGCTCGTCAGTGCCAGAAAGTTTAAAGAACTGGGCGCAGCTAGCGGTGATGATATTGAGATATTGGGCCATGTTGATCATGTGCCACGGACACTATTGGCAATAGACAGCCATGGCGATGGCCATCATGCCAAGGATGCGCCATAGAAAAATCCTCCCCGTTGAACACAGGGAGGACACGCGGCAAACTTAAAAAATGAATGGTGATCGCCAACGGCGATATCGGGCCCACTGCTGCGCTAGGCCGCACAGTGCAGTTCTAAAAAGCTCTTGCGCTTATGGGTCACGTTCCGCAAATGTTTTTTGACAGTGTGCGGGCTAATGAACAACTTGCGGCCAATTTCTTGATAGGTATAGTGCTGCTGCCGTAGCAGCCACACTTCCGTTTCTCGTTGGGTGAGGCCGTAGCGGCGGGCTTCTGTCGCTGTCAGCGCATCTACAAGACGCTCACACTTCTGGGTCGTGCTGCTGTCGTTCGGACGCACGGCAATCTCTTCTAGCAGACATTCGATCAGCGTTTGGACAACGGTTGGGGCGGTCTCAGCCGGGTTGTCGATCATAATTTTCGAGGGAGTGCTGTAGGCGTTTGCTCCGGTTTGGATGTATTAACCATAAACGGGGGACCCTGAGGGCTCAATACCCGTTTGTGTACAGTTGCCTTGCCGTTTTCTGCCTGCTGCACCGGGTTTGGATGTGCGGGGGACCAACGCTAGAATTTAGGGCCGACGGAGTCAGCAAAATCGCGATGAGTGGGCTAGCGAAATAGTGAGAGGGCTTTGATCGTCAACGGCTACAGACCTAACGCTATTCGCTAGGCACGATTTGCCCGTCTCACCCGGATTCTAGGTCCTGACACGGCCCTCGCCTCTACCGCGTTGCTAGGACATGCCCTGTCATAAAAGCTGAGGGGTGCGATCGCACGAAAAATCGCATAACCAAAGATAGACGTGTTGCCCTTGGGTTAGGGCAAGACACAGGCAAAGATACCCACCGCCACAATCACTAACCCGAGGCCTAATAAGCGGTTGAGCCCTAGGGAGCGCCGGTACTGTCGCAGCGGTTGAACACCGAGTGGCACTGTAGAAAAACGTGCCACGTGAGGGACGGCTAAACTGGATTTAACCTTTGGGGACGCCGCAAATTCTATGGCTCCGTCGTCATAGAAATCATGGGTGATGTCATCTGTCGTGGGTGACCCATCAGAGGGCAGATCGTCGAACGGTCGAGGGTAGGCGCTAAACTGCCGTGCTGGCCGGAGTAGTGCCTCAATTTCAATTTCGGTCCAGCCGTGGGCCGTTAGCGCAGCGATGGCCTCCTGACGAGCGCCTGGCCGCAGATCTTCTGCTAAGGATGGATCGCTCACTAAAAAGAAAAGAGAGTTTGCCCCTAGGCCGCGAAAGGCCTCTTCCGAAAGCGGGAACTGAAGAATACCGTTGATTTCGTTGGGGCGCCAACCCGCCTGCAGCAGCACCTGGGCAGCATCGATCTCTGTTTTAAACAGGGGATGTGGCATGGGCTTAACGGCGACGATGTTGCCGAGCGTACCATGTGCTGATGTGACATTTGATATCTCTTTGAAGTCTCTGTGTTTTTGCTTA
>JBCBOC010000661.1:0-2864 GCA_039821475.1 Cyanobacteria bacterium J06632_22
GACCGATCCCAATGCTGAAGGTGTAGTGGGAGAGGTTTTAGGGCTGGTACAAGCCTCTTACCCTTGGTCTCCAGCCTTGGGTCCCAACATCGCAGACAACCTTACTGGCGTATTCTGGTTTGCCTTTGCGCTGTTCGCAATGACCACCGCATCCATCCTTTCCGGTGCTGTGATTGAGCGTATTAAGGTTGGCGCTTACGCTATTCTTGCCGTTGTTCTGGGCTCCTTTACTTGGGTCGTTGCTGCGGCCTGGGGGTGGAACCCTTATGGCTGGTTCTTGACCCAGTTTGGTTATCATGACTTTGGCTGCTCTGCAGTGTTGCACGGTGTTGCTGGCTTCTTTGCCCTAGGCGTTCTCATTAACTTGGGGCCTCGCATTGGTAAGTTCGATGCTCAGGGCAAACCCAGAACAATCTTGCCTCATAATTTGCCATTAACAATGGTGGGGCTGATGCTGATTTTTGTCGGCTTCTACGCCTTCTTAGCAGCCTGTGTTATTTTCGTCCCGGGTCAAACCAGCGAGATTACTATTTACGGTACGCCAATGACCTTGGCATCCGTTGGTGTCAACACTACGCTGGCGCTCACTGCAGGTATTGTTGGCGCTTACATTAGCTCTAAGGCCGATCCGTTTTTTACAATCTCCGGTGGCCTGGCAGGGATTATCTCCGTGGGCGCAGGCCTAGACCTTTACAGCCCACCGATGATCATTCTCATCGCCTTTATTGGTGCGTACACCATGCCCTTTGTGGGTCAGGCCGTTGAGAAAGCCGGCATTGATGACGCAGTTGGTGCCTTTGCGGTTCACGGCTACTGCGGCCTCCTGGGCGCGATGGCTGTGGGTGTGATGGCGGCGGGCTATCCCCAAGGCGATGGCATTCCCTTAACTGGGTTTGTTGGCCAACTGGTGGGTACCGCAGTTTGTACCATCATTCTGGGCTTTATTCCTGGGTATGGCGTTAGCTTTGTCCTTAAAAAGCTCGATCTGTTGCGTGTCCCAGAGTCTGAGGAAGTCATGGGTCTGGACCTAGCCGACTTTGGCTTAGAAGGGTATCCCGAATACCCCATCCTGCCTGAGACCAATGGTCATGCAGCGACAACGCCAGTTGCGATGTCGCAAGCTAGCCCACACCTGTAAGGAGAAAATCCTATGCCAAGTCCTTTTTCAACCCTGGAAGAGTTCAATGCGGCCATTGATGGCCCTACCGGTGGTGCAATTTACACCTTTGCTGACCGCCCTGCCATTAACGCCATTGCCCTGCTGGTCTCTGTGGGTATATTTCTGTGGTTTATGGTTAAGACCTATGCCACAGCCCACCAAGAGATGTCCACGATGGACAAGTCTATCAACAATCTGAGTTCGTTTATTGTTGCAGGCTTGCTGTCGTTGGTTGCTGTCGACCAGCTGCAACAGCCTCCGGTGCGTGAGCAGGCACATCGCCGCACGTCGCGAACCAGTCTGGTAAGTACAGCAAAGCGGGCACCCATGGCACTGCTAGGTATGGTGGGTCTTGGGCTGCCCGCTCGTCGACGTCGACGTTATCGTCGCATCGGGTCTCCCAAGCGCTAGCCATGCCAAATCTGTTGGCACCCAGTGGATTAAATCTCTACCACGTCTAGAACTGGAGTTTTCCCTAGAGAAAAGCTGTAGGTTTCGGTCTACCCAAGACTTGGGTCTACGGGGTTCAAGCTGGACGCGGTTTAGTCCGATGTGGTGCCCTAACATCGATGGCAAGGACTATTGCTTCGCTCCTGAATTATGGCACGGTGCTCTTATTGACCTGGTAAGCATCGTGCCTTTTCTTATTTTGATGGGCTGTGTGGACGTTAGAACTCTTACCTTACTTAGAACCGCTATTATCTCGACCTCAGCAGCCCGACAACCTGTGTGGTCCCTATTGGATTGCACTGTTGTTGCAGATGCTAGGCGGACTATCGACGTCAGCGGTAGACGTTGCGATCGCAGCTCATACGCTGCTTCCTGACCAAGCAGGGACCTGGACACCACTGGGTGCCAACGCCCTCCAGGGGGAAGGTTACAGCACCATTCCGACCTGTCCCGTAGTAGACCAATGCGGTACTTCTCTGATGGGGCTGATGGAGGCAACAGAGCTATTAAGCCGAGGGCAGTTTTGCCTTGTCCCGCTACAGGCAGTGCAGTGGGAGACCGGTTTAGCCAGCCTTTGGGAGCTGTGTCAGACACACCCAAAATGGCAAGTTGTACCGCTTTTAAATAGTCACACCCATTACTTTTGGGGCTCTCAGCTCAGTCCGGCGATGCTGTCGAGCTATCTTCAAGGTCAAGCCATTGAGGCACCGCTTGCGGATTGGTCCGTAGGACATTTCGCCTTGCTGGGCGGTAGCGTGAATGGCCAGGTGAAACGCCTGTACGTCATTCTCGATACTTATCGACAGCTCGGTTGGGATGGCCTGCACCTGCAGCCGAGTAGCACCCTCGCTGCTTCATTGAGCCGCCCCCAACATTCTACAGCGGGCGGCATAGCACTGTTTCTCGCCAGCAGCGTGCGATCTAAAGTTGAGCAGATCATAGGTGACATTGGGTTTCAGGTAACGACCTGGGATAACGGCACCCCAATGCCCAGGCCAATATCTATCTCACCCAGCTAAACCGCGTCCAGCTTGAAACCTGTAGACACAAATCGCACATAGCCTGAAATCTACAGCTTTTCCCTAGGGAAAACTCCAGTTCTGGACGTGGCAGAGGTGAGTCTTCACAGAGACTGAGCCTAGCTTGAAGGCTTTGAGCACGGAATTTTGATGACAGAATTTTGATAGAGGAAAAAATTAATGGTTGTTGCTGCCCCCCCCTTATCCGGTGCTGTTATCTCTGTTCCTGAACCTGA
>JBCBOC010000668.1:0-2833 GCA_039821475.1 Cyanobacteria bacterium J06632_22
CATTCAGTCGCCTCTCATGGCAGCCTGATGAGCCGATTTAATTACGGCTTCCTACTTAGTGTAAGTAATAGTTAGGAAAGGCATTAGTCTCAAAAGGCTATCATTCATTAAGTGTCTTCTACTATTAAACATTTGCAGTTTGAGTATTTGCAGGTCTGTAAATCAGGTACTTATCAGTTTGACACCACCCTAATGATCCTGTTTAGCTCAAGCAATCCTGTTAGCCCAAGCCATAGAAAGAAGTAATGAGCAATATTCGGATCGTACTGATTGAGGACCATGACCTTACCCGCATGGGCTTAAAAGCGGCCCTAAAGCAGGCTGGGTTTGATTTTGTTGGCGAAGCTGTCAATGGGTCGGAAGGGTTAAGGTTGTTAGAGCAAGAACAGCCTGATGTGGCATTGGTCGATATTGGTCTGCCCGATATCGATGGCATTGAACTCATTAAGCGTTTCAAAGCCCAGCACCCAGAATATAAAACCCAGCTCCTGATGCTGACCATGCACGACAGTGAAAAAGCCGTGTTGGCTGCCTTTGCTGCTGGTGCTGACTCCTACTGCACCAAGGAAATCGAAACAGACGCCCTCGTACAGGCCATTGAAGAAACGCACGCGGGCCATGCTTGGATTGATCCAGCGATTGCCAATATCGTACTGCAGCAAATGAAAACCCCTGTTGGCAGTGGTGTGAGTCTGCAAGACCGCACAGTTGAAATCCGTGCTGTTGAACCTGAGTACGAGCAAATCATCGATGCCTATCCACTCACGAATCGCGAGTTGGAAATTCTGGAGCTGATTGTGGCAGGATGCAGCAATGCACAAATTGGCGAACAGCTCTTTGTAACTGTGGGGACGGTAAAGACTCACGTCCGCAATATTCTCAATAAGCTCGGTGCCAACGACCGGACCCAAGCAGCGGTCCGGGCACTGCGTTCAGGCCTGATTAGCTAAACCACTTGCACCGCAGCCTTTCCCTAACGGCACTAGCCTAGATCCTGCACAGTCAATAGTCGCTAAAGATGCCAAAATGAGGCTGACGTTTGCGCGCCATTGCCCCCATGGATAAGCCCATCATCCTGTCCATAGATGACGATCCTGCTGTACTTCAGTCCATTGCGCGGGATCTGCGCAAACAGTATGGCAGCCAGTTTCGCATTGTGCGGGCCGATTCTGGCATAGCTGCGCTAGACGTCATCCGGGAACTCAAACTGCGGGGTGATACGGTAGCCCTGTTCCTTGCCGATCAGCGCATGCCTGGCATGAGCGGTGTCGAATTTTTGGAAACGGCCAGTGAAATTTTTCCAGCGGCGAAGCGAGCGCTATTGACGGCCTACGCCGATACGGACGCTGCGATCGCAGCTATTAACCAGGCCCAGCTAGATTACTATTTGCTCAAACCTTGGGATCCCCCTGAAGAAAAACTTTACCCAGTACTTGACGATCTAATCAACGACTGGAGAGCCACCTTTAAACCAGCGTTCAAGGGCGTCAAAGTTATCAGCGACCGCTGGTCGCCCCAGTCCCATGACTTGCGAGATTTTCTGGCGCGCAATCAGGTTCCTTATCGATGGCTAGATATTGAAAGCAACGCAGAGGCTCAACAACTGGTGAGCTATGCGGGTGAAAAAGACAGCCTCTGCCTGCCACTGGTGCTCTTGCCCGAGGGGCAAAAGCTCGTAAAACCCAGCACAGCAGAACTGGCACAGCACGTCGGCATGCAGACCGAAGCGGCAAAACCATTTTACGATCTGGTCATCGTCGGTGGCGGCCCAGCAGGATTAGCAGCCGCTGTATACGGCGCCTCCGAAGGCCTCAAAACCGTTATGTTAGAACGGGAGGCGCCCGGTGGCCAAGCCGGAACCAGCTCCCGCATCGAAAACTATTTAGGCTTCCCGGTGGGGTTGAGCGGTGGTGATCTGGCCCGTCGAGCCGTTACCCAGGCTAAGCGTTTTGGGGTAGAGATCCTGACCCCCCAGGAAGCCCAAACCTTACGGATCGAAGACGACTACCGCATTGTGACCCTCTCTGATGGCAGTGAAATTAGCTGCCATGCAGTGATCTTAGCCATGGGTGTAGCTTGGCGCAGGCTCAAAGTTCCTGGCGTTGACAAGTTCACTGGGGCGGGGGTCTACTATGGTGCGGCCCAGACTGAGGCAGCCGCCTGCCAAGACGAAGAAGTCTATATCGTGGGCGGCGCTAATTCCGCAGGGCAAGCCGCGATGTATTTTGCTAAATACGCCAGTAAAGTCAAAATACTGGTTCGGGGTGATTCTCTCACAAAGAGTATGTCCCAATACCTCATCGACCAAATCGACGGGCAAGGAAACATTGAGGTATTGACGCACCACAGTGTTATCGAAGCCCAGGGACAGGATCGGCTCGAAAAACTGTTGGTTAAAGACGCCACCACCGATGAGATAAAAACCTTTAAAGCTAACTCCCTATTTATTTTTATTGGCGCAACGCCCAGTACAGAATGGCTAGGAGACATTATCGAAAGAGACCCAAGAGGGTTCATCTGTACCGGACCGGATCTCTCCAAGTCTACTTCTTGGCCATTAGCGAGAGAGCGGTTCTTGCTAGAGACCAACGTACCCGGCGTGTTTGCGGTAGGCGATGTCCGACATGGGTCCGTTAAGCGCGTGGCCTCCGGTGTGGGCGAGGGCTCTATTTGTGTGCAATTTGTACATCGGCATTTAGCACAGCTTTAGTAACGCGATTGATATAGCAACCGCCACAAACGTTTGTGCGCGGTTGTGGGCCACTTGGCGACCATACCCAGGGTTGCACAGCCAGAACTGTCCTAAGCGCTTGGCCCAACACGGTGCGCTGGG
>JBCBOC010000390.1:0-4651 GCA_039821475.1 Cyanobacteria bacterium J06632_22
TCAAAGTCCACGACCCGCCGGGAAGGACCGTCCCACACTGGCTGCACCCCCAACAGTGCTAAGGCCTCCGCCAAATCATCCCCACCGGTTCGCATCGCCGCGGTCCCCCACATGGACAGCCCCAGGGTCTGGGGATACTCCCCATGGTCTTGAGTGTAGGTCTCAACAAACACCTCAGCGGCTCGCCGCCCGACATCCCAGGCACTTTCGGTGGGCATGGCCCGAATATCCACCGAGTAGAAGTTGCGCCCTGTGGGCAGCACCTCTGGCCGGTTGCGGGTGGGTGCCCCCGATGGCCCCGGCGGCACATAGTGACCGTCGAGGCCCTTGAGTAGGTGGTCTAGTTCCTGGGCAGTTTGCTGCAGCGCCGGCAATAGCGCTTGGGAAATCCAATCCAGAACGGGTGCCAGCGGTGGGCTCACCTTGGCGGGCGGCTCAGCGGTGGGTGAGTCGGCCGCCGCCTGCCGCAGCAGTAAGGCCTCAACCTGGGTCGCCGCCACCTGCTCAATTGCGGCGACCACATCGCCAAGCATGCGACAGCTAGCCAGATGGGGTACATCGGGGTAGCAGCTCGGGTCAAACGGCGTGGCGGGGTCGACGGTTAGCGGGTCAACATCCCCTAGGCCCCAGGCTTGGGCAATGGCTCTGGACAGTCCCTGATGCTGGGCATTGGGGTGACGGGCGATGGCCACCACTAGGTCCCGATACTGCCGTCCCGTCGGGCATTGCCCTAACACATGCAGACCATCCCGAATCTGGGCTTCCTTGAGTTCGCACAGATACCCGTCTAGGCGAGTGAGGACGGCATCTAGGGCGGCTTCTGGAACAGCGGCTCCAGACTGTTCAATCTCGTTCGGCCCCGTCCCAATAGCCCCAATCTCCGCCGCCAGATGGCTTTCCGCCAGCACCGCAGCAATCTTCTGGCCAATCACCGGAACCCGGACCGGATCCATCGTTTGGGCATCGTAGTACTCGTCCACCAGGCTTTCGAGCTGCTGCAGCGGACCGTACAGCTCAGCCCGTGTCAGGGGCGGCGTCAGGTGGTCGATGATCACCGCCTGGGCGCGACGCTTGGCCTGGGATCCCTCACCAGGGTCATTCACAATGAACGGGTAAAAGTGGGGCAGCGGCCCCAGGGCCACTTCGGGGTAGCAAGTTTCTGAAAGGGCTAAGCTCTTACCCGGCAGCCATTCTAGATTGCCGTGTTTGCCCACATGGACAATGGCATGCACCCCCAACGACTGCCGCAGCCAGTGGTAAAAAGCCAGATAATCGTGGGTGGGCTCTAGGTCCGGCGCGTGGTAGTTGAGGCTGGGATCTTGATCGTAGCCCCGACTGGGTTGAATTCCCACAAAGACATTGCCATACTGCCGACCGGCAATCGCAAAGTCCGCTGCGTGGCCTCCGGGGTTATCCGGGCGTCCCCCCAGGGGGCGCTCGTCTGGCGTCCCCCACCGCTGCTGGACCCCGGCCTGAACGGCAGCGGGTAGCTGCTCGAAGTAGGCCTGATAGTCAGTCCAAGGTAACGTCTGGTGAATCGGACGCCAGCCCTGGCCCTCGGGGTCATTGGTTACCCCCGCCACGAGCTGACGGATCAGCCCATCGCCATTCTCGGGCCCCTCGCCCACGGCATAGCCGGCCTGCTTTAAAGCTCGAAGAATCTCAACGCAGCTAGCCGGAGTGTCTAGGCCCACACCATTGGCCAAGCGTCCATCGCGGTTGGGATAGTTGGCCAGCACCAAGGCAATACGTCGTTCACTCGGGGGGGTTTGCTGCAGCCTGACCCAATTGGCCGCCAGCGCCGCAACAAAGGCCACACGGTCCGGAACGGGTTCGTAAGTGACAATGTCCGTCTCTAAGGTGGTTGCCGTCGTCGCTACGGTTTTGAAGGAAACGGCGCGGGTAACAATACGACCATCCACCTCCGGCAGGGCCACATTCATGGCCACCTCACGGGGTGAAAGCCCCAAAGGGGAGGCCTGCCAGCGGGCTAAGGGATCGCCGCTGAGGGTGACCTGCAACACGGGGACATCGAGGGTTTGCCAAAAGCCGCCAGAGGCGGATGAGTGGGCGGATGAGTAGGCCGGGTCAGTCAGCGCAGTGGCACCTTTTGCGATCGCAAAGCTTGTCGTGTTGAGAATCACGGCAGCCGATGCCAGCCAAGGCTGCAGCCCCTGCTGCACTTCAGGGTCTTTGAGGGATGCCGCATACAGGGCAATCGGCGACAGTCCCCGGCGTACCAGTGCGTCGTATAGGGCATCAACCGGTGCAGTGTTACCCGACAGAAAATGCGCCCGATAGAAGAGGATCGCAACCCTCGGCAGAGCCCCCTCGGTAGTCAGATGCCGATAGACCCCCACCTCAGGAATAGTCGTGGGGCCTAGGGGCCGATAATCCGTCCCCAAACACAAATCGCTAAAATGCTGCAGTCCATGCCGGAGATTCTCGGCCCCACCTTCAGCAAAGTATCGCCACAGGCAATTGACCTGGGCCAGCGGCAGGGTGGAGTGATGCATCAGGTCTAAATTGGGCTGATGGTCACCCGGCAAAACGGCTAGCTTAATGCCCTGATCAGCAGCTAGCTGTTTAACAACTTCTAAGCCGTAGCTCCAATAGCTCCTGCCGCCTAATAAACGCAGCAAAATCCCTTGGGCATGGCTCAAGACCGTATCAGCATAGGTATCGATGGCCAATTGCTGCTGTAGGTTAAGCAGGTTAGCAATGCGGATACCAACCGTCCAATCCGAGCCGGGATCTGTGGTTTCCAAGCCCCGATAAATCGCCTGGATATCGGTATCGGCTGCCGTTAAAACCACCAGCGGTGCCGGCGTTTGATCGACAAAAACAACCCCCTCTTCTCCGGGCATCCATCCCCCCGGCATGGCTTTAAGTCGATGCATTTTGCCCTAGGAAAGCGATAGAGTCGAAGCCGAGCGCAATTTTAAGTTCAGCACAGGTTTATAGCAGCCAGATCAGCATGAAACGAGGCTGCGACACCATTTCATTGTGTGCCCAGCGGGATAGCCGCACTTCGTATCCTTACGTCAATGGCGAACGTCAATAGCGAAGACTTAATGATGTCCGGGAAAAAGCTTGATATCCGGGGAAAAAGCCATCGCATCGCGGCAAAGACCTTTTGGCGCCTTACCTTTTTGGGGCCTGCCTTTGGGTTTGTGCGCCACGGCGGACCCACCGGGCAAGTCTATCCAAACTTGCGCGCCAGAACTGCCTTCAGAAACGTCCTTAATAAAGTAGCGGAATCTACAGAAATCCCCAGAAAAAATACTCAGAAAAAATCCTTAGAATAAAGTTAAGGGTCAAGCGTTGAATCGCAACGTATTCCCTACAGCGCTTTCTCGAGCATTTTTATAGCCGTCAAATTACAGTCGTCAAAGTCATCTCAAAAACGCAATTGTAAAAGCAATCTGGTATTTCAGTTTTTTTTCTTCTGCCAGCCGCTAGGATAGCTCCAGATCAAGCGATCCCAGCTTAATACCCGTTTAAAAGTTTATACTTCAAAATCTCTCTTTAGAATCTGTTGCGTTGATTGATCTATGCCGTGCTATGCCGTGGACTTTATCGTCCTCTAATTTGATGGGTCACGACTTTATTAACCGTTTCCTAACGTTTTTCAAGCAGAAATGACTCAGAAACGACGGTAGGAACGACTCATGCAAACTGTCACGGTCCAGTTCCTAAAAATATCGCCACTATCGTCTCTAAATCGTTTCTAAACGGTCAACCCAGTCTTCAGGCTAAGTCTTCAATCGGTTCAATGTCCGTCCAGATAGGGTTACTCGTTCATTTTATTTTGCGCTGATTGAAATTTGAGCAAGATAAAATCACCTTCCTCAAGGCGTCTCACCTAAATATCGCGCGGAGGACATGAAGTGGACAACAAGACAACGTCTATTCTTCCAACCGTTTATTCTTCCAGCATTTCATTCTTCCAACCGTTTATTCTTCCAGCATTTCATTCTCCCAGCATTCCATTCTCCCAGCATTAGCAATGCGGTAAAGCCTGTCCCAACCAAATCGGTCACTTTTGTTAAAAAATCCGATTTACGACAGACCTGAGGTTTATAACCACAGTCTGCTCAGCCGATTAGCATGCCCCTTCTTTACCGGCTCCCGGCAGCTTCTACCTAACGGACCCCCTGATGTTTGACGGCCTCTCTCTGATGAGCACCTGTTAGCTATGCCACTTTCTGAGCATTTTGCAACATATCAAACGCTCGTCGTCCCCATCTTTGAGGGCATGCGATCGCAGTTGTCGGCCCAGGCGTCTGCCCCAAGTGGGCTCACAGAAGCCCACCTGCACGCCCCCCTATTGACGGTGCCGCTACCCGACCCGTTCGGCGCAATAGCGTGGTTTACCCTCGTGCCTAGCCTCAGCTCACATCCAGACGTCCCCCTACTGCTGTTAGCTAAACCAGGTCACACAGAAGCGTTGTGCCAAGTCTCCATCAATTTTGATCGAACTGTCATCGATGCCTTTTTAGCTAACGTGACGCCGCATCTTCTACCGTCTGGACAAACCCTCATAGCAGATTGGCCCCCTGCGACCGCAACCCCTACCCCCGCTCAGCAATCTGAGGTCATGCTTGCACTATTGAGTGCCGGCCAGGCCATCGCGCCCACTACTTTCACA
>JBCBOC010000394.1:0-4632 GCA_039821475.1 Cyanobacteria bacterium J06632_22
CCGTGACCACGGCTTTTCCAATATGGCTCAAGCCCAGCGTAAAGCTGGACAGGGGCTTGATATGCTAAAAGCTCTCTTTAGAATGAAATAGCCCTGGTACCGTCCCCCCATGCCGATTTGGGGCATGGGGGGTACAAGCCACCCACAAAAGAGACGTGCCTAAAGTTACAACAGTCAGCAAGTGGCGCATAGGGGTGAGATTTTCTGAACACCGTAAACCCCAGTATTGACCGTCATCATTTCAGACGACCAGCGGCTTCACCATCAAAGCTTCATCACCCTATTCAGAAAATGGCTCTTAGAGCTGCTCCACAGTCATTTCAATCACCGTCTCTACAGTCTCTCCCGGTGCGGCTGAGAGCAGGTGCTCGCCTGTGTTAATGGCGTTACGGGGACCACTCCAGGGCTCTAGGCAGTAAAAATCTTTGCCCTTAACCGTCCAGAAGACCAAGGTCGAGTAGTTGTTGTCGTAACCGAGGGTCAGTTTTAGGTTAGTACTGTTGTCTACAACAGTGGCAGATTGCCCCTGAAGATTGACAAAGGCCCAGTCAATTTCGTCTTGGTTAAAATCAAAACTGCCATCGAACGTGTTGACGTCCGGATCGCCCTTAAATTTGTACTCGCTGGAGGGCAGCACAATGTCGAGCTTGTTTTTATCAGCAACAGCAAAATAAGGGTGAATGCCCGTAGAAAACGGCATAGGCTGCTCGCTAAGATTGGTATGGCGGTAGCGCTGCTCTAGCGTATTACCCTTAAGGGTATAAGTGAAGTCAAGGCGAAACGCAAAGGGATAGCGTTCTAGGGTCTCGGCATTACTTTCTAGAGACAGGGTGATGCTGCTTTCAGCTTCGGACTGGGCCGTCACCTGCCAGGGACGAGTGCGGGCAAAGCCATGCTGCACCAGGGTATAGGTTTGACCGTTGAGGGTATAGGTGTCGTTCGGAGTGTTGCCACAAATGGGAAACAGCAGCGGAATCCCGCCTCGGACCGACTTATCAGGGTCTTTGAAGCGCTCTTCGTCCAGATAAAAAATCTCTTGTTCGAAGGCTCGCCAGCGGGTGACAATGCCGCCGCGCTCAGGGACAATTTCAAACTGCCCTTGTTCATTAGAGACAACGTAGGTTTTATACTGCCGGTCCTCGATTGCGATCGCGCCCATTCGGTCACCTAATATTCACGATTTCTGTAGCCTCTCACAGCGGCTGAGCTTTTAACAGCAGCTAGATAACATTTGCCGCGCCTCTGGCTCAATAACAGCGCCTGGCCAGGAATAGAGACTAGTGCCGTTCTGAGTCAGGCCCACCGCATGCCTACCCGGGAAACCCGCCTATTACGTTCGTCGAGTGGCTAGGGACAGTTCCTGGCACTGAAGCCCTTTATGCTGGAGCCCCTCGACGCAGTCGAATGTGTCTGCTACCCCTTCGACTGCTATATCCGATAAAAATAAGGTCTCCTAGCAGGCCAACCGACGATGGACAGTCTGTCAGCGAGCGTCTTTCATCCGTTGTTGGCTGGCAGAAAGCGGCCAGCACCTTGGCCAGTTTAAGTCCCGAAGTCGGCCGCTATCTCGGCTGAAGTCACAGTCACATCGCACTACGGTAGTCACGTCTAGATCGGTTGTGTCTTTCTCTACGGCGATGAACAGGCTCTCTTCCTACTGGCGGCTGGTTAGGCTTTCCAGCGCAGGCCAATGTAAGTATCAAGTATTCCCTGAGGTCCGAAGCTGGCTGCAGGGATGGGTTACGGAGACAATGTGCACGGCCTCGCCCAAAGGGAATCGTGCCTTACAAATTGAGTTGCTCAACCGATGGCGTGGGCCAGCCCCTGACGCGCGCCTAGCGGAACTGAGCTTGCGGTGCTTTGTCAGTCACTCTATTCGCCGCGCCTGTCAGGGGCTGGCCCACCAATTTGGCCAGCGCCATGGGTTCACTGCCGCAGACCTGTTCCCTTTTGTACTAACCGACACAGGCCGTCGCGCGCACCCTCCCTTTTCCCTAGAAATATTGGCCACCTACTGCCCACAGAAGCAGACCCAGTTGGGCACCTGGACCATTCGTCTGACGAAGAACCACAAGGCGCTGAACCATTTTCTGCTAGAGCAGGGACTCTATCGGGTCAGCGACTGGGCCATTTTGAATGATACGGCCCCAACTCAGCTGAGCCGCATTCTAACGGAATACCATGGCTACAGCCCCGAACAAACTGACGTCGCCCGTGATTTACTGCAACGCTATCACCAGGTTTATCGTCGCGATCGCAAACAGGCCCATCGCGGGACAAGACGTTGCGAACAGCCCACCCGCAATCACCTCCAGCACATCGCACCGGCGCAGCCCCCAGAGCACACGCTGGCTCAGCTACAGGCCCTTGCCGATCAATTACGCCAGTATCGTATCTACATTCGCAGCGGTAACGCCCAAGCCTTTAAAGGCCTGGTTTCCTTTGAAGACCTGCCCCACTTCACCCTGGACAACTGGGCCGACGTGCAAAATACCAACCTGATCGAAGAGCAGGACGAGCAATCCGTTTTCTTTGAGCAGTACCAACACGACTTGGAATGCTGCCTGCGTCGTGCCATTGCCACTGGTTTGCGCCAGCGATTAACCCAACTCCGTCAGCGAGATGCGCTGCGCGCCCAAGCGTACCTAACTGCGGTGCATTTGTTTCACCAAGACGGACTGTCAATGGGGGCCATTGCCCAACAGCTCACCCAACAGTTTTCACCCCAGCTACAGTTCAATAACCAAGTCCAGATCACCCGACTGCTACAGCTTCGCAACCTGCGGCATCAGGTACGTCAGCTAACGCTATCTCAAATTAGGGACTGCGTATACGAGCAGAGTCAGCACTATCTGTCAGACGAACAGCAAGTTCAGCTGAAACCGCTCATTGACGCGATCTTGGCCCAAACGGTCGATCAGATTGTGGCTGAGGCCGCGGCTGAAGCACAGTGTCCTAATCGCCAACAAACCCGTAGCTGGTTTTCCCGTCAGCTTTGCGAAGTGGTACCCACACTGTGCGCTTAGTGTCAGCAGATCTTCACTATTGCGTTTCAAAGGAAGGCAGGCTGATGACGTAACGGTAGCCCGTGTCCACAGATCCCTGGATCGTGACGCTACCTTCGTGAATTTTCGTCATGTGCCGACTCAGCAGCAACCCTAACTCCTGACGGGAGACCGAAAGCTGTTTGGCCTCATCCAAGGAATCCAGTAGATCGTCCGCCATCCCCGTGGGCTGAAGCGGTTCGATTTCCTCTGGCTCACCTAGGGTGACCAACGCTGCTGCCGATTCCAAGAATTCTTGCTGTCCCCACTTCAGTACAGCCTGGGGCAGGTCTTCACCCAGCCAAGGATTCGACACCCATACAGCCAGGTTCAACCGACCTTCCTTGCGGGAAACGTGCAGGCGAACGGTGCTTCCCGCCGTTGACATTTTAATGATGCTAAAAATCAGGTGATACAGCATTTGCTTGATCACCCGCTTGTCTAGCACCCAGATGCGAGACCCCGGCTCAACACTCAGACTCAGCGATAGTTCCTGCTGCTGGGCAACCTTTTCAACTGCCTGTAGCGATTGCTGACAGAGCATCTCAATATCAACAGGCGAGAGCGAAAGCTGTTGAAAATCATCCTGTAGCCCCCCCAGTTCAATGATTTCGTCTACCAAAGACAATAGGTTCTGGGTGCTGTTGACAATAATGCTGGCATACTCCTGCTGCTTATCGGTGAGGGTGCCATAAATCTCTCGGCTGAGCATATTAGCCATGCCAGTGATGGCTGTCAGCGGATTGCGTAGGTCTTGAGTGAGTTGGGCAATCAATCCCAGGCGAACTTCATTGACCTTCGTCTGTAGCTGATTTTCAAGCGTAGCGGCAGCGGTGGCCGGCGCGTTAACCGGCCGAGGACTGTGCCCCTGTTCCAGAAGGCAATGCCGCTCGTACTCACTCATGCACCAGCGGGCATTCAGTTCTAAAATGGCAAGCTCTTGAGGGGTAAACTGGCGCGGCATAATGTCCATTACAGACAGTGCGCCAATACAGCACCCGTCGCTTGTGAATAGGGGAACCCCGAGATAAGACTGTACGCCATAATGCTGAACCAGCAGACTTTGGGCAAAGGCTGGATGCTGGGTGATGTCTGCCAGCGTCAGCGGTTGACCACTCTCCACCACATGAGTATCTAGAGACTCTGACCGGGATAACTCTCGAGCCGTGGCCAATTGGTTCATCAGCCCCAGACTCGAAAGTCCAACAGCAGCTTTGAAAATCTGATGGGTTTCATTCACGATGCTCAGCAGACAGATGGGAGCGGCCAACAGCCGAGAAACGGTCTGGGCGGCTTCTTCCAGAACTGGCGGCGTCATGCCGGACAAGAGGTCCAGCGCCTGGAGGACCTCAATGCGCGTCCGGTCTCGATCCGCCCCAGTCTCACCTGTCAGCAAACAAGCTGGATGAGTCTGGGGGGATGACGTTGCAGAGTTAGCTTCTGAAAGCGGAGTCGCGCTGTAGGGCATCTCAGTGACAGTCACATGTGGATGAATCATTCTTGACCCCAGAGTGCCCACATTAATTTAGGCCTCAACGCAAAAATTCATGATTTTTCCTGTTTCTAGCGGACGGAGTTGGTTTTTTAG
>JBCBOC010000217.1:0-6416 GCA_039821475.1 Cyanobacteria bacterium J06632_22
GATTCAGCGGCGCAACAGCTTTCTCCAAGAGAACAAGATTTGGCTGGGCAGCCCCGAAGGCTGGAAACGCTTTGTGGGGGCCAGTGCCCGCTCCCAAGCCGGTCGCCGCGCCATGTTGGCCCACCGAGAGGCCAAAACCCTGGCCCTGGGTACCGACGGCAAGCTGCGTCTGCTAGAAGAGCTCCTCGCCCAGCACTATCCCGAGCGCACCATCATCTTCACCAACGACAACGCCACCGTCTACAAAATCTCCCAAGACTTTCTGATTCCTGCCATCACCCACCAAACGCCGGTCAAAGAGCGTCACACCGTGCTGCAAAACTTTCGCACGGGCGACTACAAAACTATCGTCGTATCCCATGTGTTGAATGAGGGCGTAGACGTTCCCGATGCCCGTGTGGCTATTTTACTCTCAGGCACAGGCTCCACGAGAGAATACATTCAGCGACTGGGTAGAGTGTTACGCAAAGGTGACGGCAACAAAATGGCGATTCTCTACGAGGTCATCGCAGAAGAAACCACAGAAGAGAATATTGCCAAGCGTCGCAAACAACCCCAGAAACGGCAAAAGCCTACAAAATACCACGTAATTCAGGCAGATTTACCACTGGCGGCAGAAGCCAAAGCGACTTGGGAAGATACCGACTTACCCTATTGAAAGCCTGTCGAATAGCGACTAGGCTTGCTCGAATCTACAGCGCTCGCCACTTTGCTTCTAAGAAAATGGCCCAATAGGCGTATTTTCTTCCAGGGTTAACCCAGCGCACCGTGTTGGGCCAAGGGCTTAGGACAGTTCTGGCTGTGAAACCCTGGGTATGGTCGCCAAGTGGCCCGCAACCGCGCACAAACGTTTGTGGCGGTTGCTATAAAACTGACAACGTCTCCATGAAAACTGACCCTGTACATCACAAAAAGGAAACGGTAACGAATAGCTGAAAGAGCTTTTTGAAGCTAGGCTTATCTCCCTTTACACAGCACACTGGCATGGTGACGAATATGATCGCCCATAAAGGAGGCAATAAAAAAGTAGCTGTGGTCGTAGCCGCCTTGCATTCTCAGGGTCACTGGCTGGTTGGCCTGCTGACAGGCTGTCTCAAACACCTCAGGCAAAAGCTGCTGTTGTTCAAGAAACGTGTCGGCTGCCCCTTGATCAATGAGAATGGTTCGATCAGGATTAGCGTGCTGCTGAACCAGTTCGCTAGCATCATAGGCTTTCCATCGTTCGGTATCGGCGCCAAGGTATTGTCCTAACGCCTTCTTGCCCCAAGGACACTGACTGGGTGCAGCGATAGGGGCAAAGGCCGAAATAGATTTAAACAGGTCTGGATTGCGCAGTCCACAGACCAATGCGCCATGCCCGCCCATAGAATGACCGAATACCCCCTGCCGGTCAGTCTGAACAGAAAAGTTGGTGTCGATTAACTGAGGTAGTTCTCTTGTGACGTAGCTATACATACGGTAATGGGACTGCCAGGGCTCTGCGGTCGCATCCACATAAAACCCGGCCCCCGTCCCCATATCCCAGCTGTCGGCATCGTCAGGAATGTCTTCACCCCTGGGACTGGTGTCTGGGGCAACCAACATTAACCCTGCCTCTGCCGCGTAGCGCTGAGCACCGGCCTTGACAGTAAAATTCTCAGGGGTACAAGTTAAGCCCGAGAGAAAATACAGCACCGGTACGGGACCCTCCGCAGCTTGAGGCGGCACGAACACCGTAAAGGCCATGTCGCAGCGGCATTCGCTGGATGGATGGCTGTAGTAGCCGACGGTACCGCCAAAGCAGCGCTGTTGTTTTTGTAGGGTGAGGACCATAAAAATCTTGCTATCGGTTGAGATCGCAATACAAAGTGGAGAGAAGGAAAGAGGTAAGGGTGATAGTCTCGATATCTTTAGAAGACAAAAAGAGTCTCCCTTTACCCCGTTTCCTTTGACCGATTTTCCTAAAACGTGACGACACTGCGGATGCTCTTACCTTCGTGCATTAGGTCGAACCCCTCATTAATCTTCTCTAGGGGCACCACATGGGTAATCAGATCGTCAATGTTGATCTTGCCATCCATATACCAGTCCACAATTTGGGGGACATCTGTCCGGCCCCTCGCCCCACCAAAAGCAGTGCCTTTCCAAACCCGTCCGGTCACGAGTTGGAATGGGCGAGTGCTGATTTCTTGCCCCGAGCCCGCAACGCCAATGATGACGCTGACGCCCCACCCCTTATGGCAGCACTCAAGGGCTTGGCGCATCACATTCACATTGCCAATGCACTCAAAACTGTAGTCGGCACCGCCACCCGTGAGGTCAACGAGGTACGGCACCAAATCCCCTTCGAGTTCTTTGGGATTAACAAAGTGAGTCATGCCGAATTTTTCGGCCAGCTCGCGTTTGCTGGGGTTGATATCTACACCGACAATTTTGTCCGCACCAACCATGCGGCAGCCCTGAATTACATTCAAGCCGATGCCGCCCAGTCCAAACACCACTACGTTTGCCCCAGCTTCCACTTTGGCGGTGTTAATTACCGCGCCGATGCCGGTGGTGACACCACAGCCGATGTAGCAGACCTTATCAAAGGGTGCATCTTCCCGAATTTTGGCCAGGGAAATTTCCGGTACCACCGTGTAGTTGGCAAAGGTGGAGGTGCCCATGTAGTGGTACAGCGGGTCGCCATTTAAGGAAAAGCGGCGGCCACCGTCAGGCATGAGCCCTTTGCCTTGGGTACCACGTATGGCCTGACACAGATTGGTTTTGAAGCTCAGGCAGTAGTCGCACTGGCGGCACTCGGGCACATACAGCGGGATAACGTGGTCGCCGGGCTTAAGACTGCTGACCTCTGGGCCAACTTCGACCACGATGCCCGCGCCTTCATGGCCTAATATGGCAGGGAATAGCCCCTCTGGATCTTTTCCGGACAGGGTGTAGGCGTCGGTATGACAGATGCCTGTGGCTTTGATTTCCACGAGCACTTCCCCTGCTTTAGGGCCCTCGAGCTGGACGGTTTCAACCGCAAGGGGTTGTCCTGGGGCCAGTGCGATCGCAGCTTTGACGTCCATGGCATTCTCCTAAACCAATGACGATTCGGCCTATTGTGCGCGATGTTTAGTCCGCACAGTTGTTTTTGAAGCATTGAGGAATTGTTTGTAAACAGTCGTAATACGGATGGCACAAACACAGTGCATTCGTATTACGAAAAGCGCGTGTTGTAGCTTACATTTATTGATAGAAAAATATGCTGCTGACCGTCACATTCCCTTGGTTTACCGCATGTTTACGCCAACGTATATCGTCAATGCTCCAGATAGAAGCCCTTTGTAGGTTTCGAATAGTTGGCGGCTGAGTGCTAAGAGGCATTAAGATATATGAAACAGAGGAAATCTTAATGCGCGTTCTTCTAATCTATCCCTTGTTTCCGAAAAGTTTCTGGTCTTTTGATAAAACACTGGAACTAGTCGATTTCAAGGCACAGTTGCCGCCGCTCGGCATCATTACGGTAGCGGCTATTTTGCCACAAGATTGGGAGTTCAAGCTCGTCGATCGCAACGTGCGTGACGTAACTGAGGCCGAGTGGGATTGGGCTGAGTTAGTGCTCCTCTCCGGCATGATTGTGCAGAAGGTGGATTTTGCGGCGCAAATCCAGGAGGCCAAGCGCCGTGATAAGTTAGTCGCCATTGGCGGGCCCTACGCCACTGCGATGCCGAAGGAAGTTGAAGCGGCAGGCGCGGACTTTTTGATTCTGGATGAGGGCGAGATTACGCTGCCGATGTTCGTCGAGGCGATTGAACGCGGTGAAACCAGCGGCATCTTTCGTTCCGGCGGCGACAAGCCAGATATTACCATTACCCCAATTCCCCGCTACGACCTGTTAGAGTTTGACGCCTACGCAGAGATGTCAATTCAGTTTTCTCGCGGGTGCCCCTTTCAGTGTGAGTTTTGCGACATTATTGTGCTCTACGGTCGTAAGCCGCGCACCAAGTCACCAACGCAGCTATTGGCAGAACTCCAGTCTCTCTATGATTTGGGCTGGCGACGCAGTATTTTCATGGTGGACGACAACTTTATCGGCAACAAACGCAACGTTAAACTGTTGTTGAAAGAGTTAAAGCCTTGGATGGCGGAGCACAACTATCCCTTCTCCTTTGCGACAGAGGCCTCTGTTGATTTGGCTCAGGATAAAGAGCTGATGCAGATGATGGTGGACTGTAACTTTGGCACCGTATTCTTGGGCATCGAAACCCCTGATGACGATAGCCTGACGCTAACCCGTAAGCACCAAAATACCCGTAGCCCCCTGTCCGAGGCCGTCGATACAATTACGCAATCTGGCCTGCGGGTCATGGCTGGGTTCATCATTGGGTTTGATGGCGAGAAAAAAGGTGCTGGACAGCGCATTGTCGATTTTGTTGAGCAGACGGCCATTCCTACCGCCATGCTGAGCATGTTGCAGGCTCTGCCGGACACCGCCCTGTGGCACCGACTCATCAAAGAAGACCGCATGCTCATTCAAGGGGCAGACATTAACCAAGCCACCCTGACCAATTTCATTCCTACCCGCCCCATCGAAGAAATCACCCGAGAGTTTATCGAAGCCTTTTGGCAGCTGTACGATCCAATGAGACTGCTAAATCGCACCTATCGGCATTTTCTGATGCTGGCTGAGGGGCAGCGACAGCATTATCAAGGGCGGTCTAAGTCAGCAGGTACCCCCGATGTGAACTGGACCATGGTTCGGGCTTTGGCGATTGTTTGCTGGCGTCAGGGCGTGGTACGCAAGACGCGACTCCGCTTCTGGCTGAACCTGTTTGACATGCTGCGTCGCTATCCTGAGGCAGCCGCTAACTATGTCGGGGTTTGTGCCCAAGCAGAGCACTTTATCGACTTTAGAGAAATCGTACGGCAGCAAATTGAAGAGCAGCTGGAGACTTTTTTGGAGCAGCAAAAACAGAAACAGATCCAGGAAGAGCTGCCTTTAGCCTCTTAAACTACAGCTGTCGTCACAAAGGTTTTATGCACGACGGCGGGCCACTTGGCTCCAATACTGAGCACTTGAGCGCCAGAGATGTCCTAAGCAAAGTGGCAAGAGCTATACATCTAGAGTTCTCGCCACTTTACTTAGTCAATGGCGCTAGCTATAGCAAGTTTCATTGAACACTTGCGCCTCGATTGACCTGCGGTTATGCCTGGCTTTTGCCGGAATTGAATGAGTCAAGTCAAGCGAGAAACGCCATATATTTAGGGTGTCACGGCCTTAATAGACCAGTCAGGGCGCTGTTGTATTTGGATGGGGCTAGCGGTTATCGGGTGAACAAAGGCCAGCTGACCGGCATGGAGCCAGTAACCACAGTCCCCCGGAACAGCCTCCGGTCGGGGTTTACCGCCGACCTCGTAGAGCGGATCCCCTAGGAGCGGATAGCCCAACGCTGCAAGGTGGATGCGGATTTGGTGTGGTCGTCCGGTTGCGATCGCAACTTCCACGAGGGCCTGATCACGCCATCGTTGCAGGACTCGGCCAGTACTTTGGGCCGCCATGCCGGTTTCCAGCGCACCATAGACCTGTCCTAGGAGCGGATGGGGACATTTGCCAATGGGCTGTTGGGTGACAAAACGATCCGGAATGGGGTCCAAGTGCCCGCCTTGGTGCCCTGTGACAATGCTCCAATAAACCTTGCGAATGTGATGCTGCCGCATCTGCTGGCTGAGGTGCTGCCGAGCAGCTTTGCTCTTGGCCAGGAGCAGCAATCCAGAGGTGCCCCGCCCCAGACGATGAATGGGATAAGCAGACGGATACTGTCGCCTCACCTGATGCAGCAACGTGTGTTCAAGGAAATTTGCCCCCGGCAAAACGGGCAATCCGCTAGGCTTGCTGACCACCAATAGATGTTCATCCGCGTACAGAACGCTGAAATCTAGAGGTGCGGGCGGTTCCTGCCAGGGCGGACGACGGTAAGTCAGCCGTTGTCCCACAGCAAGGGGGGTGTGGGGATCGGCAGGCTGACCGTCCACTAGAATTTGTTGCGATTCAATACGCTGCTGCCATTCGCGGCGGGTTGAGTGGCGATAGCGCTGACTGTAATAGCCCAGTAGTGTGAGGCTAGCAAACTGAGGATGGACGCGATCTCGGTAGGTCCAGCCTTGGTTCATGGTTTGCCGACTGTAACGGAAAAGTGATTGATCAAAGAACGGTGAGAGGCGTGCTTCGGGACATTGGGGCGGGCACTTTATGCATAGCGTGGAATAATCCCAACGCATTTCTCGGTTGGTCAACACGCCGGGCTTAAATTTTATCATCCGTAAGTCAGTTGCCTGAGATGAAAGCATTTCAACGCATTATCAGCCCAGCTAGGAATTTAAGGAATTGGTCAATTCGGACTACCCTAATTGTTCCTTTCCTGTTGCAGATTATTGGAACAGTTGGATTAGTA
>JBCBOC010000782.1:0-2112 GCA_039821475.1 Cyanobacteria bacterium J06632_22
GGACAGCTTTGATATTGGTCATGCGTTGGAGGATTTGGGGATTTAGTTTGAGGTTGGGGCGCTGCGCTTGGTGAGGTAGTGAGGTCACTGCGCTCGGTGAGGGCGCTGCGCTTGGTGAGGGGGTAAGACGAGATATCCTCTCACAACCTCACTCACCACAGAGCTTTGTTCGCTGGCACTGTGCTCAGTGCTCAACCATCCTGAATAGACATTTGAGGTAAATCATAGTGAACTTGCGATCGCACTTTTTCAGGTGTGATCGCTTTCTCACATCACAGGCTAAAAACGTCAGCAAAGAAAGCCTATTCCTTGCAGAGAGCTATTTTCACCCGTCTAAGCAGCACTCAATATAGACATTTTCAGAAAATTTCAGGCGTTTTGCATAATTCCGTGCCAAACCGCCTGAGTAACTTGTACAGCCGGTTAGCAAAGCATACAACCTGCACTGCAATCTGCTGGTTCTATCAACTGGGTTAAACACTGTGACCCGCTCATTCAACCAAACAGGAGTTTTTTCGATGAAAACTATCACTTCCCGTCTATCTACTGTCCAGACTGTTCTGCATCGTGCGGCCCGTGTGTCGCTCATTGCGGGTATTTGCCTGTCGGTCGGCGCGGGTAGCGCATTGGCCCAAAGCCGAGTGCAGCGCGGCCCCGGCCGCGCCCCCATCAGAACGAACCCAGGCGTGACGATTGGTGCTCCTGGCGGAGGATTCATCCAGGCCTACAGCCTGACGGGTAGCTGGACTGGAACCATGGCGCAAGCCGGAGACGATGTTGTTATCCACTACGAGCTGACCATTCAGTCTAATGGGCAAGGTAGCTGGCGCATCCTGGGGTCTGAATACAATGCACAGCTCGATCAATGGCTCCCTGCCATTCTCGATGAAGGCACCCTCACCGCTAGCGTCTCCCAAAACAATGCCAGCATCCAGCTCAACAACACCGCCAATCAATCTGGTCAGATGCAGCTAAGCGGCACCTTTCAAAGTGGTGGCAGCCAGCTATCGGGCCAATCTACCGACTTTCCGGGTATTGGCTTTAATTTTGTGAAGGACTAACCCGTCTTTACAAATGAGTTGTGAAAGACTGGGCTATGACAAAATGGCGGCAGTTTCACCGGGTGGTGGCATGGACACGGCGTTAGCGCAACAGTTCCAACAGGTGCAGTCCGCTGCGCCAGCGTCGGTCCATGCTGAACTGACGGGGTTGATCCAGCTGATGTTGCGATCGCGAAAGATCGCCCGCCCACCCCAAGGACAGCCCCTCTCTGGCCTCTACCAAACCCTGTATGAGCAGCTTCAGCAGCAGCTCGAAGCTAACCTGGCCCCTTTTCCCACACATACGCCTGCCAATCTACGTCAATGGGTCAGTGAAACCGTTCACCAGGCCAGTCGCGAGGTCTTGACGGACGACACGCTCAAGGCCCTAGCCCTAGAGGCGCAGTGCCACCCTGCCGATAGTCCCCTACGGCGGCATGCCTTAGTACAGCTCGTGGAATCCATCCGCCTATCGGGACGGCTCGCCAAGCCCCACCGGGCCAAGTTTGCCCCCCACTTCTACGACCTGCTATACGACGATGCCGTCAACCAAACCCTAGCCTACGTCTGCCGCCGCATCGACACCTACGACCCAGCGCGGGGACAGGCCCAGAAGTTTATGAACTGGGTCAACTTTCGACTCGACCGCATGGTGATCGAATGTCGCCGGGCCGCTAGCGATTTCGATACCGAGTCTCTGCCCAACCTCAACGACTTAGACGCCCTGCCCCAGCCCGAACCCGCCGACAGTCTGACCGACACCGTCCGCGACTACATTCAGTCCGATCCCGAAGGGCTATTTCAACAAACCCATGTGCGCAACCGTCCCGATGCCACCTTTCAGGCCATTGCCCTGGCCCGATTCGCCGATGAAAGCTGGGAAGACATCTCCGCTCGGTTCGACATCAAAATTCCTACCCTCAGCAGCTTTTTTCAACGATGTTGTCAAAAGTTTGCTCAACAGTTTCAAACGCTACTGTTGTGATGCCGTCACACAGTCCCTGCCACCTTTCACCCCGTCAGACCATGACTTCGACCGATGCTGCCACCTTTACCGTCTCCCTTGGCCTCA
>JBCBOC010000532.1:0-3589 GCA_039821475.1 Cyanobacteria bacterium J06632_22
GAAAAATCCAGCACTGCTGGCGATACCCAAAGTCATTGATGCCCATTTGGAGAACATCTTCCCCTCGATAGTGATTTTCCACGGTACGTCAGCGGTAGGAAAGGCTGCTCAGTGTCATTTATTTGTTCCAGAGGGAGAAGGTCGGACACGGACCTATGTGTTGCTCTATGTGCAAACACAAAATCCGCTGGCGCCCCTGCTCAAACAGTCTTTTCTAAAGCTGCCTCAGGTTGTTGTCGAACAGGATGTAGATATTTTGAATAAGCTGTATCCGGATGCACCCCAGCGTATTCGGCTGAATAATGAAGTCGGCATGGACTGGGTGCGTCGCAATTTCAAACATTGGCCCTATGCAACCGTCGCGAAATCGACCCCATCGGCTTAGGATAGCGATCTCACCCTATCCTTACCTATCTATGTCTCTACAGCTTATTGGTCTGATTGTCGGCGGCATTTTACCGGCACTGTTCTATGGTGTCTCCAGCGTGTTTGCTAAAAGCAGTGCCAATTTGGGCATGTCCGTCGGCGGTCACCTGGTGTTTATCGGCATTGCCATTAGTATTACCGGCGCACTGTTTAATGTACTGTTGCCCGGGACGATTCCCTCCGCTACGGCGGTGCTTGCTTCGTCTATGCAGGGTGTGTTTTGGGGTTTGGGTACTGGCTGTGTTGTGCTTGGCATTATTAAATACCAGGCACCCCTGGCAAAGTTGGTGCCTCTGTACAACATGAACACGCTCATTACCGTAGGGCTGGCGCTGCTGATTTTTGCAGAATGGCGCGATGTTAATCCGACACGGCTGTTAGTCGGCGCCGCACTGGTGATTGCGGGCGGCATTGTGGTGTCCGGGGCGTGATGTGGCACATCCGAATTAAACCCCATTATCCGCCAGTCATTTGTGACAATATTGCCAGACCAATCAGCCAACAGGCCCCGTTGAGAAAACAGGTGATAACCGCCACCGTGGCCATGCCTTTGATAAATTCGGGGCGTCGTCTGTTGAACCAGGCAAGCGGAATCAGATAAGCAACCTGAAAGACACCAATCCCTAGGAGCATTACTGCACCAATGGCCGACGGTGAGAGAGCGATCCCGTAACCTATGGCCATGACCAGTAGATTAAGGAATAGGGTCGTAAAAAATCCGGCCAGGAACGTATCCATTCGTAACCTATTAGTCGATGGGGCTATGCACTGTCACCAGCTTGGTCCCATCCGGAAATGTCGCTTCAACCTGGACTTCGTGGACCATTTCGGCAATGCCGTCCATCACATCGTCGCGAGACAACAAGGTGGTGCCATAGCTCATTAGGTCCGACACAGTGCGGCCTTCTCTAGCACCCTCAAGGATGGCCGCGGTGATGTAGGCAACAGACTCCGGATAGTTAAGCTTGAGTCCTTTATCTTTGCGGCGTTCCGCCACTAGGGCCGCTGTGAAAATGAGCAGCTTATCTTTTTCTTGGGGGGTCAGTTGCATAGGGGTCTGTCAATAAAGGGGCTGAGTATTAAACCACGTCCAGCTTGAAACCTGTAGACACAAATCATGGATGGTCGGAAATCTAGCGCTTGTCCCTCGGGAAAACTCCAGTTCTGGACGTGGCAGAGGTTTAATTCCAAACGCGGGGCACAGGGGGAATTTTACCGTATCTCATGGCTCTGAGCTGCTGCCAAACTGTTGTGAAGAATTGTCTTGCTGTTTGACTGGAATGGCCCCTATAACGGCAAATTAGTCCGCTGAGGCCAGTGGTAATGCCAACATTCTCTAACGGTATTTGCTGCCTTGTAACACTATCCCTCAGGACATTTATTTCTGTTTCAGTCGGCAAATATCCGGCCAGCGCTAGGGTGCCAATCACCGGGCACCCATTCAACCCAGTGGGGCTCAGGCGCATGAGAGAATTTCCCGCAAGTGCCTGCCGGTCAATCCACAGCGGTTGACCATTTTGCCAAATCTCTACGTCTGAGGTCCAGTTGCCGTAGCTAAAGGTTTCTCCACGGGCACTGCGGCCAAAGCGGGTGATGTCCCATAACAGCACAGTAGCCCGCTCAGCCAAATTGACTCGCAGCGCCTGGTGATACCGGGCACCAGCAAAGATGATGGTCTCTTGGGGAAACCATTCCAGGGCAGCACCGGCATCGACAGAGATATGGGTTTGCACGGTTGATGTTGGACCAATGGATTGATAGACCTTGGCCGCAGCAGGGGTGGTGATGAGGGCACGGGTGGCCGGTTCCAGGGTGATATTTTGGCTGAGCTGGTCACCGCCCACCATGCCGCCTGCCGTATGAACCAGCGTGGTGTAGCAGGGATTTAGACCTTCGGGGTAGTGCGATCTCAACACTCGCAGTGGGGCCTGGGTTCTGACCTGGAAGAGCCGCGTTTTCCCGTTAAATAGGCCAAATCGCAGATCAGCACTGCCTCGCCATACCGAAGCATCTGTCTGCGCAAATGTTGAAACTGGAGTAGAACTCTCTTGGGCAGAAATCTCTAATGTGTTAACCACAGGCTACCTAGCTTATGAGCCGCATCCAGCTTGAAACCTATAGCATTCGCTATAGGAAGAAATTCTACTTTTGGACATGGCCACGGTCTATCGCTCTTAGTTTTTTAAACTAGCTAAATCAGTCGGCTTTTACGCGCTATTTTGACCTGTCGAGATTTTTGTTCGCAAAAGTTCGAAATCATCTTGTGGGGGCCGGCCTGTGTTAGGCTCCATTCCTAGCTAGGGGTGCCCAACGATACATCGGAAAGTGGGCTGAGATCACACCCTTAGAACCTGAATCCGGCTGATACCGGCGGAGGGAAGCTGTTACTGAGGAAAAACTTATGCGTACATCGTGGGTCGCCGCACGGCGAGGGCAGAGCAACGTCACGCAGATTCACTATGCCCGCCAGGGTCAAGTGACTGAAGAGATGGATTATGTTGCTCGTCGGGAGAATTTACCGGCCGAGCTAATTCGTGAGGAGGTCGCGCGGGGGCGACTGATCATTCCGGCCAATATTAATCACACCAACCTAGAGCCCATGGGCATTGGCATTGCCACTAAGTGCAAGGTCAATGCCAACATCGGTGCATCTCCCAACTCATCAGATATTCAGACGGAGCTGGATAAGCTGCATCTCGCGGTCAAATATGGGGCTGACACGGTCATGGACCTGTCCACGGGGGGCGGCGATCTAGATCGTATTCGCACCGCCATCATTCAAGATTCGCCAGTGCCCATCGGTACCGTGCCGATTTACCAGGCCCTAGAAAGCGTGCATGGCAGTATCGAAAATCTCACCGCAGAAGATTTTCTCCACATTATTGAGAAGCACGCCCAGCAAGGGGTGGACTACATGACCATCCATGCAGGGATACTCATCCAGCATTTGCCGCTGGTGCGCAGTCGCATTACCGGTATTGTGTCGCGCGGCGGCGGTATTATTGCGCGGTGGATGCTGCACCACCATAAACAAAACCCGCTCTTTACCCACTTCAACGACATCATTGAAATTTTCAAAAAGTACGATGTCTCCTTTAGCTTAGGAGATTCGTTACGACCTGGCTGCACCCACGATGCCTCTGACGAAGCCCAGCTTGCCGAA
>JBCBOC010000281.1:0-5685 GCA_039821475.1 Cyanobacteria bacterium J06632_22
AGGTGGTCCGTCGTGAGGGCGGACTGGGGCCAGGGGCCATCACCGAATTTCGTTTGTGGTTAGGGCCACTGCCTGTAACGTGGCTAGCCAATCATACCGACGAATACGAACCCGGCCGACTGTTCACCGACATCCAAGTCAGCGGCCCCCTAGAAGCCTGGACCCACCGACATCGGTTTATCCCCCAAGGTCAACGGACCCAATTGGTCGACGACATTACCTTTACGCTGCCTGCCGCCCCCCTCAGCGAACCGCTCATCGGCCCATTCGTCAACCAGCGTCTAGAGGATATGTTTCGATACCGGCACCAGCAAACGAAAACCTACTGTGAAACGCCAAAGTCAGATCCAGCATGAAATCTAGCGCAAAGCTTGAGCGTCCTTACGCAAACCCCGTCTCGCCCTCGGGCTTCATCAGCTTTTTAAGTTGGTTTTTGAGCGCAGCAGACAGATCCTGACGGCGAATTTCTTGCCCGGTCTTGCCACTTTCCTCAAGAAAGATGAAGCTATCCACTTGCTTCAGCGACAACAGTTGGAAAAGCAAATGCGTCACCGGGTAGGGCTCGGCCGCCAACTCCGGGTCAATCTGAGCCCCCAGTTTAGACGCCGCCAGGGTCGCCGCCGGCAAAGACGGATAGGCATACACCACCCGTTTTTGCTGGTCCGGGGACTCGCGATTTCCCAGGGTGGTGGTCATCCACCGCTGGTCGAGATTTTGCAGAATGTAGTATTCTATGTGCTTCAGTTGCTGCGCCAGCTCAGTCAGCAGTGGAGCAACAGCCCGAACGGCAATGGCCGTTGTGGGGTCGGGGGACTCATCTACCAGCACTTGAATCTGCTGTTCAATATTCATTCAAATCTGTTTGATACTTCTGTGAAACTTTGACAGTTATGGGGGGCCACCCTGTTAGAACCGATAGAAAACTGTCTATGCTCATAGACTAGAGGCCCTTGATTCGAGGCCAAGGTCGGGTATCAGCCAAGACGAAGTCTCGAATCCGATTCGCTAGTCTGGCCTGCCAGACTGGTTTGAGTGTATAGCAATCTTTGCAGGCCAGCGCTGGCCACTGTCTTCCAGAATGAATGTGCTAGGTTTGAAAGGTTACTCCCTACTAGAAGAAAAAACATCCCCTTCTGTGGAATCGCTTTTTCAGACAATCTTTCAAGCGTTCAAGCAAGCCACGCGGGCTACGGACAAAAACTGCAAGGCCGTTACTGAACGGATTTGTCAGGAAGTGCTGCGGATTTGTACTGAGAGCCAGCGAATTCAAGATTCTGGCGAAGTTGACGCTTGGGCCATGACCCTGGCAAAGCATCGCTTAAATCAGTGCCTAAACTACTACAACTTGGGGTCTAAGCGCGGTCGCGTCGAACTCCACAGCACCTTGAGCGCCATTGTCTATCGATATATTTCTCCGCCCCAGATGCAGGCCAGCTATCAGACCCGCCTATATCTGATCGAAGACTTTCTACAAAACTTCTACACGGAGTCAATTAACGCCTTTAGGCGAGAGAATCAGCTGACCGAGACCTACCAGCCCCGCACCGCCCTCGACTTGGCTGAGTACATGGCCTTTACCGAGCGCTACGGCAAGCGGCGCATTCCCCTGCCGGGTCGCCGCAGTCAGCAGCTCATTATCCTGCGGGCGCAGACCTTTTCTAAGCAGCAACCCCCGGAAACAGCCGTCGATATCGAGCAAGCGGCTGAATCAGGCGGCGGGGAGAGCGAGCAAAACTGGAACGCAGCACCCATGCAGCGTCTGCGAGAGCAGATGGTGACCCAGTCTGAGGAGGGCTCCGACGATAACCTGCGAGGACGGGTTGTGGAGGAGCTCATGGCCTACTTGCAAGACAAAAAGCAAGAAGACTGTGCTAATTACTTCAGTCTGCGACTGTTAGATCTACCGACAAGCGAAATTGAAGCCATCCTAGGCTTAACCCCGCGTGAGCGAGATTACCTACAACAGCGGTTTAAATATCACCTGCTACGGTTTTCTTTGTCCCACCATTGGGAGTTGGTACATGAATGGCTGGGTGCAGAATTAGACAATAACTTGGGATTAACGTCCCAACAGTGGGTACACTTGCAGGAAAAGATGACGGTGAAGCAGTCTAAACTCTTGCAGCTTAAGCAGCAGGGGCTGCCCGATGCCGAAATTTCCCAGATTCTGGGGTTGAGTGCAACCCAAATGAAAAAGCAGTGGTCCGCACTCCTCGAACAGGCCTGGGAAATGAGAAATCTTTGATTTATCCGGACTGAGAGCAGGGGTGTATGAATAGTAACTCAGACAAGTATCGAGACGTGCTTGACTGGTTATGGCAGTTGGCGACAACGCAATCGTTGGCGTCAACCCTGACAAAATCTTCTGAAGATAGCCAGACAGCTCAACAGCTGTTTGGTTTATCGTCAGTGGCCGAGTCACCCATGGAGCAGTCTGCTCACGATTCACAACGGCTTGTCTCTACACCACCAGAAGACCGTGCATCTGAAGTCGGGGTTAACGCTGTGTCGTCAAAGTTCTTGGATCCGCTTGAGTCCGAAGATTGGTTGAAAGATGCCTTAGGGTCTTCACCTCAGTTTTCGGTTCCTGCGATCTCAGCCCTGTTGACTCGCCCAGCGCCCCCTGAGACGGCCCCGGAAATGGCCCTAGAAACGGCCCCTAAAACGGCCCCTAAAACGGCTCAGTCGTTTAACTTCGGAGAAATATCCCCTGTGCAAGATCGTTTTCACACACTGCTAAAAAACCGTCTCCGGCTGGAGTTCGAAAATCGTCCTGATGTCCTTTTCCCTTGGGAGTCTGCTGTCCACGAGTATCCCGTTGAGCTGCCTTCTGTCGCCAGTGCAGCAGCGGGAACCCGCATGTGGATGGACAACCTGCGTCAGCTGCGCGTCGCCAGCGCACTACCTGAGGCTGTGTTGGCTCGACTGCTAGAGGGCTGTCAGTCCATGGCACGCTCTACGCAGCAACAGGGTGTCAAGCTGATTCGCACGGTTGAGTCCCTCTTCCCCAACGATACTGATTTATTGGAGCCTATTGCAGGCATTGTCCTGACGCCGGCTTACCGTTCTGCTGACGATGCTCGAGCATCTGCGATTCAAGAGCTGGAGTCCCTGGCCAACGATTACGATGCCGCAACGACCGAGCAGCAAATTGCCATCTCGATGTTGGCCGCCCAAGAGATTATGGCGGCCCTGACGCTGACGGTATCAGAAACAACGCCTCAGCTTTCACGGGAGTGGGTTACGACCCAGGGTCTCCTTAAACTAGAGGTCAAGTACGATAGCGACTTGCTGTTTGTTCGGGTCTACTGCCCGGGCAACAGCCGCGTCACGCTAAAGGGCGACGAAACCGACTTGCAGGCCACTCGGACCCAGCCCGGTCGGCTAGAGCTCGTCAAGGCTGCCCCCACCATTGGGAACACTTATAGCCTTGAGGTCTCCCTACCGGATAGTGGCTCCCGGGCGTTGCGATTCTCTCTCGCCGTACTCGAAGACGACTTGGAGAATAGCGCACTAGGATAGGAAGACCGAGCTCTACCCGTCTATCCTGATCAGCGATGCTTCAGCGCCTTCAGCTTGCAAAGCAGCTATTTCAAAAGCGGCAGTCCGACCCTAAGCCTGGTCGGCTGCCGCTTTTGCCATCTCGACAGTCAGCCCTGACTAAAACCGACCGCCTCCCTGAGGAGTCTTGGCTACTACGGGTGCTCGTTCAGGGGTTGGTGACAGTTGGCATCTGTGCCATGACCGTGGCTGCTGCTGGCGTCACCGAAACCTCAAACCTGAACCTGCTCGCCATTCCCTTAAGTGCGGCGGGCGCCTATTGGAGTTGGCGCAGCCGCCGCCGTCGTAACATTGCTGCCAAGTTTGGCATTGCCCTGGGTATGCTGGTGGCCCTGGGGCTCTTCTTTGCCCAACTGCTCAATGCGCCGGGGGATACGCGCGTTGTCCTGGCCCAGCTGCTCATTCAACTCCAGGTCTTGCATAGCTTTGACCTGCCCCGACGCAAGGATTTGGGCTATTCCATGATGATTGGCCTGGTGCTGCTGGGGGTAGCGGCAACGATTAGTCAGACTTTGGCCTTTGGGCCCCTGCTGCTGCTGTTTTTGATGTTGGCGCTGCCGGTCCTCATGCTGGACTACCGCTCGCGACTTGGGCTGTTGAGCCAAGGCTGGCGGGGGCTGGGCGGCACCCCCAAGCAGTTTGGCAGCGTACTGCTGGTGACGCTGCTGCTGGGTCTAGTGATTTTTGCAGCGCTGCCTCGCCTGCCAGGCTACCAACTGCGCACCTTTCCGGTCAGCGGCAGTGTCGATGCCAATGACGACTTTGACGGCACCCGAATTTTTAACCCGGGCTACATCAGTGGTGGCAACGGCAATCAGACCGGAGACAACGGTCAAGGGAACGGCGGCGAGGGCAGCGGTGGCAGCCCAGAAGTGGGGCCGGGACGCGTCAACACGGACTTTTACTATGGCTTTAACCAGCGGATGAATCAAAACCTGCGCGGGGAGATGATTCCCAAGGTGGTGATGCGGGTGCGATCGCAAACCGAAGGATTTTGGCGAGTGATGGCCTTTGACCAGTACGACGGTCAGGGTTGGGCAGTTTCACGGAACGACAGCACCACCACGATTCCACGCTCACCGATTTCTTATCAGTTTTTACCCCGGCGCCTGCCTCGCCTGGGCCCGGCTCGGGAGGTTGTGCAGACCTACACCATGGTCAACGACTTTCTCAATCTGCTACCGGTGATGTACGAACCGAAGGAAGTTTACTTCCCCTCAGAAGAACTGGCCGTTGACCCAGAAGGGGCCATACGGGCCCCAGCGCCCATGGCAGAGGGCACGACCTACACGGTAGTTTCCGTGGTCACGGCCCGACGTCCTGATCTACTGAACGAAGCCAGCACGGACTATTCCGATGTCATGAAGTCCGCTTACCTGCAGCTGCCCGAGGGCCCTCAGGCGCGCATCCGAGCAGAGGCAGAACGGTTACTGGCCACGGCCCCCGAGCCCATTACCACCGCATTTGGCAAAGCCGAATTTTTGGCCCAGACACTCAAAGAGAACTATTCGATCCAGGAAGATCTGCCCTTTTTCGACGAAAACGAAGATTTGGTGGAAGCCTTCCTGTTTCGCTACCAGGGGGGCACGCCGGATCACTTCGCCACTACGCTGACAGTCATGCTGCGCTCCCTCGGCATACCGGCACGGCTAGCCGCCGGGTTTGGCCCCGGAGAATTCAACCCATTCACCGGCTTCTACACCGTACGCAATACCGACGCCTATGCCGTCACCGAAGTGTTTTTCCCCCAATATGGCTGGTTTACCTTCGACCCCATTCCCGGGCACCTAGCCCAGCCGCCCGGCGGCGAAGACCCCAATCCCTTTAGTGTGCTGCGGCAGGTTTGGGACTGGCTAGCCAATGCCACCCCTGCGCCCGTGGCCAATGCCCTAGAGCAAGGGCTGCGCGCCATTGCCTGGGTGATCTACACCCTCGTCGGCCTGTTTACTCGCTTTTCAGGGCGGGGCTGGCTCCAAGTGTTGTGGGTGGTCGGCCTGCTAACCGGTTTTGGCTTTCTGGGTTGGCTGGGATGGCACGGGGTCAAACTGTGGCGACGGCGACGCTGGCTGGGGCAGTTGGCCCCAATGGAAAAGCTTTACCAGCAAATGCTGCAGCGGCTAGCCC
>JBCBOC010000075.1:0-9769 GCA_039821475.1 Cyanobacteria bacterium J06632_22
GACGGGGTATAGTCCAGCGCGACTTGGGAGACCTCAGATTCGGTAGTGGCGGTCCGCTCTACCCCGTCACCACTAATTTCTAAGGGAATGTAGAGTTCTTCTAGTAGGGGTTTATGTTCGGTGGCAAAGCCTTCTGTAATGTAATAACGGCAGCTATTCGCCTGACAACGCAGGTATTTTCCTTTGAAGCCAGAGAGCTGCCAGCGCAGCGCACTGTTGAGCGTAGTCAACAGAGTTAATAATTTATCAGGATCTTCTCTCCCCCGTGCGCTAGCCAGCTCTCTAAAGCGAGTCACAAAATTTTCGGTATAGGCCGCCCAAATACCGGTGACGACAGTAACCGGGAACATGGCCAAAGCCATTGCCCAGTTCTGTTCCATGATAACAAAATGCAAAAACGCCCCGCCGCCGCCGCCAATGGGCATCCAGCGCACCAGCGCATTCAGACTTTGCTCAGCCCAGCGTCGTTCTGGGCTAACGTGAGGTTCAGCCATATGGTTTTGGAGATGTCCCTACGCCTGAACTATGGCATGTCCCATCAAGAATGTCTGGTGCTTCGAGAAGTCTTTAAACGAATAGAACAATGCTCAAGATTTAGCGAGTGGTGAGCTATATCACATGACCTGAAACTACCGTAGGTTATGGGGTTAAGGTGTGACACTTGGCTAGTTGTCACAGGCCTTATCCTTGTGCGTCACAAAGGAAAGGTTAAAACAACGGCTTTACTTGTGTTTACGAACCCTCTCCACAGGCGCCAGTGGCAGTTATTCTTTAGAAGCCTGGACATCTGACAATGACTTAGACCTATAACGTTTCTAACTTGACTTGAAACTGACTGTAGGTGCCTTAACGCCACTATCGACAAATTCATCTCAGACTCAGAGTACTAGGGGGAATAAAAATGGTTAGCTGGTTTCTGGTGGGTCGTGATACCTCCGGACAATCGGTCGTTTTGGGAATGGAGGGTTCTCAAAAGAAGCAGGAGCTCGTTGGTACGAACAAGGCAAGGCTCATCAGCTTTTTACAACGTTTCCCTGGTGCCCGAGGTTTCTTAGTAGCCAGGCCGGCTGGCGGCAATGGCATTGATGCCAGCAGTCTCTTGCCACAGCTTTCCAGTGGCGCTACGGGGACAAACAATGTCATTATTCCCGACGCCACGTGGTTTAATTTTTTTCGTGACAGCGACAGCAAACAGCCCATTGTGGTTGCCATGAAAGGTAGCCAAGGCGTAGAGTTCTATGCCGGAAATCAAAAGGCAGAGCTCATTCAGTTTTTTTTACGCCACACTCAAGCGGGCAACTATCTCGTTGCGCCGGCCAGTGCTAATCCGCCGGCTAATCTTCCACGTTGGGATCCCCAAAGTGTCCCCAATCCTTCATGGAAAGTATTGTTAGAAATCGGGCACGGCCCTGGTGATCGGTTCCGGCCCGGCGCCAGAGCCTATGATGGCTCAACGACAGAACATGATCTCAACAGAGTCGCGGCTAACGCTGCACGAGATTTTTTAATGAGTGTGGGTGTCGATTGCCGTGTCAATGATGACAGTGAGGGTGGGGGAAATCGTCAAGATTTAACAGATCTAGGCAGACGTATTGCAGGAGGATTTGATGTTTTTTGCAGCGTTCATCACAATGCTTTTAATCGGGCAGCTCAGGGTGCTGAGGCCTTTTCCCATCGAACAAATGGGAATGCTTTAGATCAGGAACTCGCTAAATTAATTGCTGATGAGATTTCTGATGAATTGAAAATAGCGAATAGAGGCGCGAAAGAAGCCAACTTCTGGATCTTGACTGGTGCTGAAGCCACCAATGTCAGGGCTACATCGCTAGCAGAGATTTACTTTATTGACGATCAAATCACCAAACCGCCCTTGCAAGACTTCTCGAAACGGGGAGGCGTCGCCCTGGGTCGTGCCATCCTGAAGTGGCTGCAACGTCATCCTTAGCTTCTGTTGTGTGGGATAGGCGTCTCGCCTGTCCAGTCAAAGGGTGACCAGGATGGCCACCCCACGAGAAATTTGAAGCCGAAAACAAAGTTTCCGAAAAGGCTATAGCTTATTCTTCATCGCCTAGAAACTCTTCCATGCATTCATTAAACTCTGGTGACCCTTCAGCGTGACGCGATAGGCAGATCTGTGTCGCCTCGTCTTCTGCCTGTGAATTTGAATTACAGGCCAGTAAGCCGCCGCAGAGGATAAGGATGACTAAGGTCAAATTGAATGTAGGACGATTTCTCATGAAACAACGCTCTGGTTTTGTTACAGCACAATGGTAAGCGTTTATTTTCCATATACCTATGATTGTGATTCAAGTTTAGGCAGGCTTTAAAGTTAGCTTTAATGTCTAAGCCTGCACGGGTCCACACCCATAACAATAGCGCCAAGGCAGTGATCAGTTGCCTTGGCGCTATTCTTCAGACTATTAAGTTGTGTGCTGGGGCTAGCCAGCGGGCTGTGCGGTGAGCAGAGCCTGACGGGTCGGACGCTTACGATCGCTCGTACGTACCCCACCAATCCGCTCATACTCATCGCTGTTCTTCCCGTATTTAACCGCCACTGCCAACAAGATCCGTTCGGAATATTCCGAGAGGGTCTTTTCAGCATCCGCCAGACGGTTTTTCAACACGTCAGCACATTTTCAGGACAGGTGGGACGCCCGCCCCACGAAGAGGGATCCCATCTTCCCGTGGGGCGGCCATCTTGGCTGCCCGGTGAAAGGCCTAGGATTGTATCTGGACAGGTATGGTGCAGGACAGGCGGGACGCCCGTCCTACAGGTGGGCATGCTGGGGTGAGCTAGCTGCTATTTTTGTTATGGATCAGCCATCCCTTAGAATAACCCGTCGAAATTTGCCCCACTGGGAAAAGGACGGATCGATCTATTTCATTACTTTCAATACTTGGGATAGGCTTCCCCTCACTGCTGAAGCCCAACAAGTCGTATTCAACAGCTGCCTGTTCTTTCACCAAGAGCGCTATAAATTACTGACCTTTGTGGTCATGCCAGATCATGTCCATTTACTGATGCAGCCGCTGATAAAAGAAAATCAGCGATATTGGCAGCTGACAGAGATTTTACACAGTCTCAAAAGCTATACCGCGAAGCAGATACCGACCGTAATGCCTCATATTGGGACGGTTTGGCAGCCAGAGCGCTACGACAGAATTATTCGTGATGCAGCTGAGTTAGACCGTACATGGGAATATAGCAAGTTTCAATTGCATTGAATACTTGCGCCTCACTTGACCAGCTGTTTATACAGCTTTTGGCATGAATGAAACGAGTCAAGTCAAGTGAGAAACGCTATATATTCGCCAAAATCCGTTCAAGGCTGGGCTGAGTCAGATACCAGAGGATTATCGATTTCTTTGGCCCTCCTCTTGTGGGGCAGCCATCTTGGCTGCCCGGTGAAAGGCTAATTTCGCGAGAGACTGTAGATGTTTCTGTAAGGCTTGTAGAGGGTGCTGCCGCCCCCTGGTGGCCAGGCTCCGCCTGCCCACCCCAATCCACCAGGCTCTGCCTGCGGGACTCCGGATGGCAGAGCCATTGAGTGGGCCGCCCTGGGGGAGCCAGGGGGCGAGGGGGCAGATCTGTACGTAACCATGATCGGGCTAAAAATTTTGAAAGAGGGTAAAAGGGAAAGAGAGAAAAGAGCTACAAAAGTCCTGGGGGGAGACTACTCACTCGAAAACCGAGACCGTTGACGCGGCCGCCGGGCCGATAGTTGAACCGGGAAGCGGAGCGGCAAACCCTAGGAGCATAGAACCAGGAGCCGCCCTTTAGAACGCGCGCGGCCTCATCATCGTCACTCAACCAGGCGCTACCATCTGCCGGTGCCCCCTCATAATTGTTGTGCCAGTGGTCTGCACACCACTCCCACACGTTGCCGTGCATATCACACAGGCCAAAGCGGTTCGCCACCTCAAATAGCCTCACGGGTGTCGTTTCTTCTCGGTACTCACCCTTTGGCCCAGCGCCATAGGAACCGGACCCGTCGTATTTCTCGTCGTCCGTGCCGCGATAGTTGGCCAGGTCGGTGGTAATAGTCTCACCAAAGTGAAAGGGTGTCGTTGTGCCCGCTCGGCAGGCATACTCCCACTGGGCCTCGCTGGGCAGCCCATATTGCCGCCCTGTATGGGCCAACAGCCGCGCACAAAACTCCACTGCTTCGTGCCAGCTCACGTTCTCCATTGGGCGATCAGCGCCCTTGAAGTTGGATGGATCCGTCTTGAGAGCGATCTCGACCTGAGGGAGGGTTGCCACCGCCCGCCACTGGGCCTGAGTCACGGGATACTTGGCAAGAAAGAAACCCTTAACGGTTACCTGATGTTGGGGGCTTTCATCCTCGTAGTTGTCAATTTCATCCTTTGGCGAACCCATCAAAAACGTGCCCCCCGGTATCTGCATCATTCGTAGGGTTACGTCACCAGGCAGCACCTCGTCATAGTAGGTGACCTGCTGCTTGCGTCGGTTGATCGTGACCTTGTGTGAGGGCGTCATTGCAGCCATAGTGCGATTGATAAACTTGCCAACCCAACCCGATGATCTGGTGCCAGGCTCTGCCTGGCCACCCCCGCCACCCGGCTCCGCCGGTTAAAAGGGCCAGCCCAACCCAATGATCTGATGCCAGGCTCCGCCTGGCCACCCCCGCCACCCGGCTCCGCCGGTTAAAAGGGTCAGCCCAACCCGTCGGTTGCCCTACCAGGCTAGCTGACCCCAGGTTATCTTTGGATGCCTCTGGACGCTAAACGCGATGGACATCGCCGGAGCAGGTCTGGACTCTTCTAAGATACGCCTGACCGATTCCCATCGGCCAGCTCGGCTTGGCCCTGCCCGCAGGCGTAAAGACCACAGACAGGAGCACCAGAAGAGTGCTGGGGGGAGACTACTCACTCGAAAACCGATATTGTTGTTGCGGTCGCCGGGTTGATAGTTGTTCCGGGAAGCGGAGCGGCAATTCCTAGGATTATTGATCCAGGAGCCGCCACGTTAGTCGGCCTGCCCCATAGACATTTTATCAATTCGGCAAAACACCAATTCATCAAAGAATTTGCGCCGTAGGCGGTAGGTGTCGCCGTGCTGCAAATGCGCCTCCCAGCTCTGGAGTCGTTGGGTGAGCGCATCTAAGGCTAGATGGTTAGCAGCATAGTGCTGCTGGAGCTGCTGGCAGCGCTTTCTAGCCCGGCGCAGGTTGTCGGCCCGCACCCGAATCCGATCGGGCAGTACCCGAAAGCCCACAAAGTTGGCTCCGCGTCGGGTTTCAAACAGTTGGCTCTTAACCGGGTGAATGCGCAGCCGCAGCCCGGTCAAATAGTCTTCAATTTGGGGCCGTAGCGCGGCCAACCACTGGCGGTCATCGCTAAACAGGGCAAAGTCGTCCACATAGCGCAGGTAGCTGCGGACGTGCAGCGTTTCTTTGACGTGGTGATCAAACCCGCTCAGGTACACATTGGCAAAAAACTGGCTGGTCAGGTTGCCGATGGGCAGTCCCCGCCGCCGCTCTAGCGGGGTCAGCAGCGTATCACCAGGAAAGTAGTCCGTAGGCGAGCCTTGGCCGTTACTGCCGTCGATAATGGCGTCAATGAGCCAGAGGGTATCCGGGCACTTGATTTTACGGCGCAGCAGCGTTTTTAGAATGGCGTGATCGATACTCGGAAAGTAGCGGCGAATATCGCACTGCAAAATATAGCGATGGCTGCGGGCAAAGTGGGTAAACCGTCGTAGCGCCCGGTGGCTGCCATAGCCCACCCGGTTAGCGTAGGTGTCGGCAATCAGCGTCCGCTCAAAGATAGGCATGATCACGTTGCACAGGGCGTGGTGCACCACCCGGTCCCGATAGGGCGCTGCCGATATCAGCCGCGTTTTGGGGTCGTGAATATAAAACGTGCGATAGGCCCCAGGCTCGTAGGTTTTGTCGCGCAGTTCGCGCTGCAAGGTCAGCAGCGACCGCTCTAACTGGTGATTAAAGGCCAGCACATTATCGCGAAAGCGCTTGCCCTTTTGCGCCTGTCTTGCCGCTGCCAGCAGGTTTTCAAATGCGATCACCTGGGGCCACAGGTTGCCAAACCGCTTCATGCCCGCCTGGCTGTTGATTGCCTGGTCTGCTGTTTAATCCAGCCGCCGAGGTCAGCGCCGATGTTATTAATTTGCTCCCCGGCATAGGCGTAGCGCTGGGCCGACACCAGCTCAAAGTCCAGCAGTAGACGGCTCTGATAGCGCAGGGTCTCTAGCTTGCTGTTGACCTGTTGTAGCTGTGCCAGCTTATCGGTTTGGTAGCGTGCCGCCAGCAGCGTCTCTAGTACGTCGTACAGCCCGCTCACCATCCGGTCCCCTAGGTGAAACTTATGGCTGCGGGGCAGCCGGTTCAAAATGGGCACGTACCACTTAATCAGGTCGTAGGTCTTTTGAATGATGGGTAGCTCTGGGGCCATAGCAGGAGGGGTTGATCGGGACCGTCTAGGTTGATGGACCCAGAGCCGCATAGAAGGTTTCTGACCAATGCCCGGACCTAATGGCGGAGCCATTGGGTGGGCCGCCCTGGCAGAGCCAGGGGGCGAGGATTGTACGGAAGTATGACCGGTCTGAAAAAATTTTGAAAGAGGGTAAGAGGGAAAAAGAGAAAAGAGCTACAAGAGACCTGGGGGGAGACTACTCACTCGAAAACCGATAAAGATGCTGCGGTCGCCGGGCCGAAAGACGTACCGGGAAGCGGAGCGGCAATGCCTAGGATTATAGATCCAGGAGCCGCCACGACGTACACGTGCACCCCCTTCGTTTTCAGTTACCCACGCACTACCATCCGTCGGTGCCCCCTCATAGTTGTTGTGCCAGTGGTCCGCGCACCACTCCCATACATTGCCGTGCATGTCGCACAGGCCAAAGGCATTGGCCACGCCAAAATAATCCACCGCCACCGTTTCTGCTCGATATTCGCCCTCCGGTCCGTTGTTATAGGTTGTCGTCGCTCTGTAATTGGCTAACTCATCCGTGATCGTCTGCCCAAAGTAAAAGGGCGTTGTCGTCTCCGCCCGGCAGGCATACTCCCATTGAGCCTCGCTGGGCAGGCCATACTGCCGCCCCGTATGGGTTGACAACCGCGCACAAAACTCCACCGCCTCGTGCCAGTTCACCCGCTCCACCGGACGGTTAGCGCCCTTAAATTTTGACGGGTCAAGCTTGAGTTCCAATTTCTCCTGGGGCATCGCCGCCACCGCCCGCCACTGGGCCTGGGTCACCGCATACCGCCCCATAAAAAAGTCAGGCACCGTCACCGCGTGCTGTGGCCCTTCCGTGTCTCGACGCTGCGGCTCATCCCCTGGCGAGCCCATCAAAAAGCGGCCACCGCTCACCTGCACCATGTCTAGGCCAATAGTATTGCCTTGCGCATCCGTGCCCAGATTCTCGGTGTAGTACTGTGTCGTCAGCGTCTGCCGCCGAATCGTTAGCTCTGCCATCCTCCCTCCTGGTTCTCCCTGGTGTCAGGCTCTGCCTGACCTGTTCATACCTTTCCTGGTGTCAGGCAGAGCCTGACTACCCCTCCCAACCCAGACTCCGCCTAGAGTAATGCCATAATAATGACTAACTCTCCCTTGGACCTTTACCTAGCATTTGCAGGCGGTAAATATGGCAATCTCCATCATTGATCAGGTGGTTGAGCACCTCAATAACATGCCGCAGGCACTGCAACGGCAAGTGCTGCATTTTGCCCAAACCGTCAGTGCCCGAGCCGTCAGCCCAGTGAGCCGGAGAGGCACATCGGGCAAGACGTTACTGAGGTTTGTGGGGGCTATTCCACAGGAGGATCTTGCACTCATGCAAGAGGCCATTGTGCAAGACTGCGGACAGGTCGATATAGATGAGTGGTAGCTACTTGCTCGATACCAATATCGTCATTGGCTTGTTTGCAGGAGAAACCGCTATCATTCGCCATCTCTCGCAGGCTGCTGAATTTTTTATTCCGACCATCGCCCTTGGAGAGCTGCACTATGGTGCCCGTAAGTCAGTGCAAATCCAGAAAAATTTAGAACGTATCGAAGAACTCGTTTGCGAAGTTGCGGTAATTGATTGTGATGCTGATACGGCTCGCCAGTATGGCGAGGTCAAAAATCGATTGCGCGTCAAAGGACGTCCACTTCCTGAAAATGACGTTTGGATTGCAGCTTTGGCTTTACAGCATGACTTGGTGTTGGTGACGCATGATGCGCACTTTCAGCATGTAGAAGGTTTACAAACAGTGTGGTGGTAAGTGGTCTCTCTTTCATTGCTTCGGAAGGATGTGGCAGAGCCATTGGGTGGGCCGCCCTGTCGGAGCCTGGGGGCGAGAAATCAAAGAGCTGAGGACTATGCCGAGCCTGTTTTAAGGATACAACTCGCTCGAAAACCGAGGCCAAAGTTGCGGGTTCCGGAGCTAAAGTTGAGTCGAGAAGTGGAACAACAACCGCTAGGAGGATTGAACCAAGAGCCGCCTCTTAAAACATGTTGTTTAGCCTGTTCTTCTTCATCATTCAACCAGGCAGTCCCGTCAATAGGTGCCCCTGTATAGCCATTGTGCCAATGGTCCGCGCACCATTCCCACACATTGCCGTGCATGTCCCATAGGCCAAAGCGGTTAGCAATTTCAAACAACACCACTGGCGTTGTCTTTTCCCGAGATTCGCCCTTTGGTCCAGTGCCGTAAGAGCCAGAAGAGTCGTATCCTAAGCGGTCCGTGCCGTTATAGTTCGCTAGGTTAGTCGTAATTGTTTCACCAAAGTGAAAGGGTGTAGTTGTTCCCGCTCGGCAGGCGTATTCCCATTGGGCCTCGCTAGGTAGCCCATATTGCCGGTTCGTATGGGCTGACAGTCGAGCACAAAATTCCACTGCTTCGTGCCAGTTCACAGACTCGACCGGACGGTTATCGCCCTTGAAGCTGGATGGATCCGGAGTTAGCTCAATCTCCACTGGCGGCAGCCCTGCCACTGCCCGCCACTGGGCCTGAGTGACCGGATACTTGCCCAGTAAGAAGGGGAAAACTGACACCTCGTGCTGTGCTCCCTCGCGCGTGGATCGATCAACCTCATCCTCCGGCGAGCCCATCATAAAGATGCCGCTCGGTATAGCTACCATCTCTAAGGTCACACCGCCGGGTAGCTCTTCCACTAACTGCCTAGCCTGCCGCCGCTGCCGCCGTACCACCCACTCGGTCTGCCGTCGCCCCGGCAACAGCCGCGTCAGCAGGTTGCCTTCGCGCTCACGTTTTTCTAACTGCCCCGTCACAAACTCAAACGTCTCCAGCCCATCGTCCACCGGCTCCAGGGCGATCTCGGCCACCACCACCTCTTCTTGCTGTAGGGTGATGCTCGGTGGGGCGGTAGTTGGGTCGACAATCTGCGCCGTGACAAACTCTAGCGTTTTGAGCACAGGAAACCGACCTGTCGGTTGATCGGCCTGATTCACTTCCTGGGCTTGAACAGTCAGTCCCTGCGTGATGTCTAGGCCTATTGATGCATTCTCCCTGCGTTGTAGGCGATTGTTTATAAGCAGCTCCTGCTCCATAGCTTGGGGCAGTCGGAGCACCTTATCCGGTGCAATGGCATAATCTTTTTCGATTCGTTCTCGATCAAGTTGTTGATTGCCGAGCTGTACCTCACTCACCAATTCAGCGTATTCCACCAGGGGGGTATACTCCGCCGTGAGCTGACCTCTACAGGTTTTAATAATTTGGGCTAGTTGGGCCATCTCCGCCCGGCTGACCAGCTCACTACCAATCTGTTGTCCTTGGGCTCTGCCTGC
>JBCBOC010000576.1:0-3317 GCA_039821475.1 Cyanobacteria bacterium J06632_22
CAATAAGTAGATTTTTGTCTATCCAAAGGCTAATTCACTTCAGTACATTTAAATGTACTGAAGTGAATTAGCCTTTGGATAGACAAAAATCTACTTATTGATAGATGATTCGGTAATATTGACCACGTACGAGCCATATTTGGTTATCAATAATTGATGGCTTTATTAGAAGCACTTATGCACGAATCAATCTTAAAACCGATGACATTTGTGTCTGGTTTCAGTTGATTTCAGGAACGGTGTAAATCGTTTTTATTGGGTTTAGCACTATTGTTTAGAGGCCTATTCTACGGGACTTGTTAGGTCCAAGAGCATAGGGACCAGATGGGCGCATTATGGCAGAAGCGCGTCTAGAGCCTCGAAGCGATTTGTTCACGCCACCGGCTGCCTGGGGGCGCTGGATAGGGTGAGATTTTACTCACACTGTGTTTGTGACGATAGACCGCGAATACAGTGGTCTGTCGTGCGGCGTATTCTTTCGGCGGAGCATATTTTACGGAAAGTAGGACGGTCGAGATGGTCCTTCGTGTTGGCATTGTCGGGACAGGATATGCGGCGGCAAAGCGGGCCGAAGCTGTGGCGTCGGGGATGCCATCGGCTGCGGGAGACGTGCGAACACGCTTAGTTGCGGTCGCGGGTACCCCAGACCGTGCCCAGGTGATTGCTCAGCAACACGGGGCAAAAGCAATGGTTGATTGGCGTCGGCTACTTGCAGAAGAGTCGGTTGATCTGGTCATTGTGGCTACGGTCAATGCTTATCACGGCGAGGTCGTAGCCGCGGCTTTGCAGGCCGGACGGCACGTGGTGGTGGAGTATCCTCTGGCATTGGATGTGGCGCAGGCCCAGGCGTTAGTGAAGCTTGCTGCAAACCAGCAACGGCTGCTCCACGTTGAGCATATTGAACTGTTGGGCGGGCTGCATCAGGCGGCAAAGGCTTACCTGGCGCAGGTTGGGCAGATTGAATCTGCACGCTATACGACATTAGCGCCACAGCATCCGGCGCCCAAAAAGTGGAGCTATCAAATAGCGCTGAGCGGCTTCCCCTTGGTCTCGGCGCTGTCTCGGGTGAGTCGGCTGGTGGACTTATTCGGACGGGTGACAGCGGTAACCTGTCAGAGCCAGTTTGATGGGGGACGACAGGATATGGGGCGACTGAGGCCGGTGGGAGACGCCTATTACCGGGCCTGCCTCTGCGAGGCCACGCTGCGATTTGCCTGCGGTGTGACGGCAGCGTTGGTCTATGGCAAAGGAGAACGCGACTGGGCACGGACGCGCCGACTAGAAATTGTGGGTACCCGAGGACAACTACACTTTGACGGTGATCAGGGCTATCTACGTCAAAGCGTGCTACCTGGGGCGGCCTCTGCGCAACAGGCCATTGCCGTCAAGCCACGTCGGGGACTATTTCGCCAAGATACACAGCAGGTGGTTGGACATTTGCTGGAGGGCACGCCGCTATGGCCACCCCTATCCCATAGTTTGTATGCGCTGACCGTGGCTGATGCGCTGCGTCGTTCCGCAGAAACGGGCCGGGAGATTCGCCTAGATGACGCTCCTAAATAACGACCTAGGGCAGCGTCAAAGCTCAAGATTTGGGCAACGTTAGTGAAGTCGTGAGTGGTGATGAGTGACGTAGCGTTTAGCCTTAAGCCCCTTTGACGTAAAGACTGGCGACTATTTCACTACCGCTCTATTTCACTGTCATCGCCAACCCTAATTTCTAGCGATGACAGACCACTAGGCTGTCATCGCAGCCGCCCAGTCTGTTATGACAGTTGCCACTAATCCCGATGTGCTAGGTACTCTTTCTCTATCATTACTCGAATGCTGTGGCGTAACGCGGCACTACATTCAGGTGCTGCGGACGAGTACCCCTGGGGACGCTTGAATAGGCACAATATCTAGAATGTCGAGCTGGGCACAGTAGGCTAGATCTTCGGTATTGTTCAGTCGTAGCAATCGCTGACCATGGCTGGCTGTTTGCATGAGGCCGGGCAAGTCGTGCTGCCACTGTCGGTACAGACTGGTTGCGGCGACTAGGGCATCATTCCCAGCAATCTCGGTGAGCGAGAGGTTTAGCGTTGATGCAATCTGATCGGCGATAGCCCCCGCGCAGACGGTGTCTTCTAGGGCGTAGGTGCCTTCCCAACCCGAGCCTACTAGCCAGACGGTTTCAGGCTGCTTGTCAAGCAGGACATTGACGGTGGCCTGTCGAGTCGTTAAGGCTGCGGTCAACACGGTGGGAACCTGTTGAATGCGTTGAAGACAGCGAGTTCCGTTCGTTGTACTCATGAACAGTCGCCGCCCTTGGGTGCGTTCGGGCGAATGGTCGAGGGGGGAATTGCCCAGGTCAAAGCCGTCGAGCTGCTGTCCTCCCCGCTCTCCGGCTCGTAAGCGTTGTTCGGCGGGCCACTTTTCGCTGGCTGCCACTAGGGCGTCGATATCGCTAAAAACTTCAATGGCGTCAGCACCCGCGGCAAAGGCAGCCGCCATGGTAGTGGTCGCTCGTAAGACATCGATTGCGATCGCACAGTCCGGCGTCGCATCCGTTGGGGTTTCTTCGGGGGTGTGATAAACCAGTAGCTTCACGGCAGTGGTAAAAGAGGACAGAATTGGGCAGAGAACGCTGCTGACCCGTGAAAATCGGCTAGAAATAGCAGTGAGTATGAGCTGCAAACCAGCAATCAGGACTGGTAAGAGCACTCAAACAGAGAACAGCAGACCCTATCGTCTCCCAAGACAGGCCCTGACGCAAAGCTAAATCACCCAGTCGTTCGGAATCACCAAAATGATATTCGAGGGGTGATATCCGGGAATGACATGACAAAACAAATCAATGCTACGGAGAGGGTGGGATTCGAACCCACGGTACCTCGCGGCACACTCGATTTCAAGTCGAGCGCAATCGACCACTCTGCCACCTCTCCTTGCGCCTGAACGGGATAGCCTCAAACGCCCATCTGTTGCCCAGGGCAGAGCCATGCTAGCTTAATTTATCAGTCGCGTCTACCGTCGGTTTACGACTGAGGGAGGCGATGGCCCGGGGCCAAGGACGATCGCGGCTGACAAGGACGTGGGACAAGGACGCGGACGACAAGGACGCAGACGACGGGACCGATTTGGTTAAGGATGTGGTTAAGTTTGTGCGGATGGTTGAGACGTAATAATGACGCAACCCATAATTTTTGCAGCACTCGATGATACGTTACAGCGACCTGAACCACCATCGCTAGCGGCCATTCGGCGGGTGGTGTCTGCGGGACAGCTTTTCGTTTGGGTGACGCAACGCTCCGGTGCCGAGGTGATCGCATTCAACG
>JBCBOC010000058.1:0-10779 GCA_039821475.1 Cyanobacteria bacterium J06632_22
CGGCGACAACCTTCTCGGCGAGTTCTTCAATAAAGATGAGGGAGCCGATAAAGATGTTGGCTTCGGCAATATCCTTCTCGAACGCAGCGTAGTTCTCAGGGTCGCGCAGTTCTTCAATTAAATAGCCGCTGACTTCAACAGCAAGCTGAGGGTTGTTCGCGTTGATGGCCTTTACCGCAGCGGACAGTGAGCTTTGGTACTGGGGCTCTAGCACGACGTAGACCACTTTCATCAAAAACCGCTCGCCCACATGCTCAGGAGAGATGTGTCTGACGGTGGATTTGACGTTGGTGAACATTCAGTTAGGCTCCTTGATGCGTTCTCGAGTTGGCGTTCTCTTTCGAGCTTCTAGATAGAAGGATGATTGCCAGGCAGACCGATACGCGCTTGATATCAGACGGCACTGCGTTAAGCGACTTCGGATTGGATTAAGCCGTCACGTTACAAAAGCGGTTACAGGGGTTTACAAAAGTCGCTTGGACCGGTAAAGAGCAACACTTAGTAACGTTCAGTAGGTGTTTAAACCTATTTGGTTTTTATCAGAAAATCCTTGTCTGACAGGGACTTCAGCAAAGATGCGACACAATTTTACATATACTTCGGCGCAATTTATTGCGGTTTGTTTACAAAACTATGAGTGATTAATCATTGTTAGGTTGAGCTTATGGAAGGCATAAGAAAGATTGGTGAGGTGGCGGGGTGGCGTTTGACGTCAGACCCTCATGATCCTCAATACCTATCCTGGCTTTGATCGACCAGCGTAGCGGCCCAACCACCTCGCCGAGCGTAGTGGCCCCACCGAGCACAGCGCCCTCAACGCCTTAAAGTCCCCACGTGCCGATAAAATTGCTTTGGCGTAGATAGGGGCTTACACAATGAAAATCCTAGTAATGGGCGGCACTCGCTTTATTGGTGTTTACCTGACAGAGCGACTGATCAAGCAGGGGCACGAGGTGACGCTGGTGAATCGGGGAAATAAGCCCGCGCCCGCGGGGGTGCGGGTGGTGAAGTGCGATCGCAAAGATCCTGAGGCCCTCAAAACGGCCCTCACGGGCGAGTCCTTCGACGCTGTTTTTGACAACAATGGCCGTGAACTCAGCGACACTCAGCCGCTGGTCGAGCTATTCAATGGCAAGGTCCAACACTTTATCTATGTCAGCTCCGCCGGGGTATATAAAAAGTCAGACCAAATGCCCCACATCGAGGGCGACGCAGTAGACCCCAACAGCCGCCACAAAGGCAAGTTCCATACCGAGGATTATCTGAAGGAGCAGGGGGTCCCCTTTACGTCAATCCGTCCGGTCTATATTTATGGCCCTGGCAACTACAATCCCCTAGAACAGTGGTTCTTTGACCGAATTGTGCGGGGGCGGGCGTTGCCGATTCCCGGCAGCGGCATGGCGATGACCCAGTTGGGGCACTGCGCTGACCTGGCCGATGCCATGGTGGCGGTGCTCGGTAATGACAATGCCATCGGCCAGATTTACAACATTTCTGGTGAACGCTATGTCAGCTTCGATGGGTTGGCGAAGGCCTGTGCCATCGCCTGTGGCCAATCCCCGGACGATCTGGAGCTGGTCCACTACGACCCCAAAGCCTTTGACTTTGGCAAGAAAAAGGCCTTTCCGATGCGAGTGCAGCACTTCTTTGCCGCTATCAATAGAGCCAAATCAGACCTGGGCTGGTCCCCCAAGTTCGATCTGGTTTCGGGCCTAAAGGATTCATTTGTCAATGACTTTCAAGCCAATCATCGAGCCGAGGCTGAGCTAGACACGACCCTGGATGACCAAATTCTGGCAAAGGTTTAGTCCTGTCGAGTTTCTTCAAACCTAACTAAATGAGTGAGTTTGTTAAGTTTGTTAACGCTAAATGGCGCTTCCTTGCGTTGGTAAATGCTGTGCTTTGATAATTGAGGGGCAATGCAGACAGCGTCATCTATAGCGATAGCGATCTGAACAGGTCGCTCAGGTGGGCACTTCAAGTTTTGGGAGCGGGTTTCCGTGATTGGTAAATTACTAGGTAAGTTTAAGGGCTCTGAGTACTACATGGAGCTCAAAGAGGACGCTGTGGATACCGCGTCTTCGGTCAGCCAGAAAGCGGCTGACGTTGCCAGCGACGTTTCTAAGGCGTCCGCTAAGGTTGTTGAGTCGGTGAGTGAAACAGCTTCGGCGGCAGCAGAGACGGTTGCCAAGGCGGCTGAGGATACGGCCCAGCCTAAGGCTCAGTCTGCGCCTGCCAAGGCAGATGCGCCAGCTGCTCCCGCGGCTCCGGCCCCAGTCAGCCAACCCGCTGCAAATCAGGCGCCTGATCCGGTTGATATTATTCGAGCGGCGTTGGCGACGAGTGCGTCGGTAACGGCCGAGGCGGTTACCGATGCGTCACAGCCCACTAACTTTGCAACCGATTACCTTGTCTCAACCAAGCCTGCGCCTCGACGTCGTCCAGGACCTAGCCTGGCTAAGTTCAAGGGCATGGCCAAAGAGTTTAAGCGGTAGGTCGCGCTAACGCCAAAACCCCATAATTTGTTGGGATTGATTCACCGCGCTGAGCCTTAGGCTTGGCGCGGTTATTTTTATCGATGGGGACACTGTTCGATGCGCTGAGTTATAGCGCTTGCCACTTTGCTTGGGACAGTTCTGGCTGTGAAACCCTTGGTATGGTCGCCCAGTGGCTAGCAACCGCCACAAACGTTTGTAGCGGTTGCTATACCAACGACGTTGCGTGGCTGGGGGGTGCGATCGCACCATAGTCTAATGCTAACGTCCGAGATTGCTAACGTCCTCCGAGATTGCTAACGTCCGAGATATCGCCCGCACGGGGTGTAGCCTACCACCCTTGCTGTGCGGTGAACCCGTGCTTGGGTTCGTAAGGATACTGTGGTGATGGGGCACCTGACCTGGGAAAATGCTGGCACGTGTTGGCCAGATCCACTATGTGATGTGTTTGCTGTGCCTGCTAAGGGGGATCCGGTAGCCTGTAAGACTATTTTTATTGATTGGTATTATTCGTATGCAAAACTATGATGTCGTTGTGGTTGGCGGTGGCCCCGCTGGCGGACACTGTGCTCGACTGCTGACCCAGCAGGGCTATCGAGTGCTGTTGGTTGAGCGCTACAAAGACTTTGAACGCAATAGTTTTTCCAGTGCGGGTGTCCCCCTGGAGGCAATTGAAAAATACAATCTGCCCGAATCCGTGATTGGTACCTATTGGAATGAGTTGGTGATTGTCACCTCTAAAAAGAAAGGCGTATGGACAGCAGACTCACCCCAAGGCGGTGTTTTAGATTTTGCTAAGCTTCGCCAATTCCTGGCAGATGAAACCCTGCGTCAGGGCGGCACAGTTTGGATGGGGTGTCGGTACGTCAATCATTCTGTTGAAGGGGATACCGTAACCACAACCATTAAAAACAATCTTACTGGAACAACAGAAACTGTTCAGTCACGATTGCTTGTGGATGCGACGGGCGCGGCAAGGGCCATTACCCGTAGAAAAGGAATCGAAAAACCAGCGCTAATGAGCGCATCGGGGGTCGAATACCTAATTAAGGTCGACAATTCCACCTATCGCCGCCATAGCCAAGCCTTAGCCTTCCTCCTGGGCTACAAGTGGATGCCGAAGGGCTATTCCTGGGTCTTTCCTATGCAGGAAAACTACCTCAAAGTTGGGGCGGCCTACCTCGATAAAAAACATAAAATATCTGCGGCTGAGCAGAAGAGGCCTCTCAAGTACTACATTGAGCTGTTGATCAGTGAGTACCTCGATCCCAAAACATTCGACATTGTTGATATCCACGGTGAGGCGGTGCGCTACAGCCTAGGGTTACAGGATATTTACTGGGAAGATGGCGTCATTGCGATTGGAGATACTGTCTCAACCATAAACTTTCTGGGGGGGGAAGGAATCCGCCATGCGATGCACAGTGCTGAAATTGCTCAGGGACATATTGTCAGATTCTTGGCCGGTGAGACGAAAACCCTTGAGGCATACCGAACAGAAATGCACGATGTGTTTCTGAAGAAATGGCAAATCTCAGAACGCCTGGCACTCAAGAAGTACAGCGAAGACCCGGACGATCTGGTTGACAAAATTGTCTCCTACCTTCGCCCGATGCCCCTTGAAGAGGTGATTGACGTCCTGTTCTTCTATAAATTTGAAAAAGTAACGAAGGGGCTAGGACGCTACTTATTTTTTAAAGCAGTGTCAAATCTGAAAAAGTTGCCGCATCGTCTCAAGCAGATATCTGGCCTAAGTCGTTTGCGCAACTTTTCAGCAAAGGCTTCTACCGATTGATACTGTCGCTATAGAGGTGGCGATGTGTTGAAGGACGATCCCTTAAGCACAGGGCGTGCCTTGACGGGCAATTCGGGGCGGGCAATCTGTGACTGGCAATCTGTGACTGGCAATCCGGCCTAGCCTTTTTTGGGATGCTATACCTATCGCAGAGGCTCCGAGGCCTGTAGGGGCTGGATCACCTGATCAACTAATGACAGTGGCAGGTCTGCATGGTGGGAGACGACGCCATGGCCAATGCCCGCAACAAGGCCAATAACAGCGGGCAGTAGCAAGTCTCTCAGTTGGATCATGGGAAAATTAATACGAAGTTGAATCAGTACGGCGGTAACCTGGCCATAGCATCTCAGCCCCTAACGTTCCCTTTTGTTGCATCGGCTACCGTCTTGGCTCGTCTGAATTTCTTGATTGCGATAAATGCAATATAAATTTGCGTTTATCGCAATCAGTACTGCTGTTCAGGCCGTAACCCTTGATCGAGCTTGGCGTTACGATTGGACTTGCTGACCGCTCGGTATAGCAACCGCCACATCCATTTGTGCACGGTTGCGGGCCACGGGGCTCCAATGCTGGGGAGTTGGAGGCCAAAGATGTCCTGAGCGCTTGGCCCAACACGGTGCGCCGGGTTAACCCTGGAAGAAAATACGCCTATTGGGCCATTTTCTTAGAAGCAAAGTGGCGAGCGCTATAAAGCAGTGGGTATGTCACTGCCCATTGATGAGTTAACCGGGTTAAAGCTTGTCAGAACACCAACGAACACAAATTTTCTAAAAAAAGCTCCCCATTTGGAAATATAAAGGCCACACTGAGGAAGCGTTCTTAGGTTTGGCATAGTCAATCAATATGAGTGGGATAGGGCGATGGTGGTCCCAATGTTATTTGGCATGGGACCCGGCACGGCGGGCATTGAGGCGATTCTTTTTACTAGGCATCACGAGCTTAATCTTGGTCATTAGCCTGGGTTGGTTTTCGAGCCGGGCGATCGCCACTGATGAGCCAGCGGATTTTGCAACCATTACAGCGCCCCTAGAGAGACAGGATGGTCTGTTTACCGTCTACAGCGATGCTGACGCGGGCAAGATGTACCTGGCGGTGTCGCCAGCACAACTCAACCAAAATTTCTTGCTGATGGCGACGCTGGAGTCGGGCGTCGGCGAAGCTGGGTTGTTTCGTGGGCGACCCGTTAACGAGTTTTTGATCCAGTTTCGTCCGGCCCCTAACGATCAGCTTCAGATTGTTGTTCCCAATACCTACCTCCAATCGCCTCGTCCCGAAAGCAGTGCCCGAGAACGCGACCTGCGGCAGCAGTCCTTTAGCGATTCGGTGATTACCGTAGCGAAAGTGGTTAGCGTTGATCCGGATTCCCAGGCGCAGCTCATCGATCTATCGGATCTGTTGTTAAAGCGGGATTTGCCAGATTTGGCCTACGCGCTACAGTACAGCCTCGGGAGCTATGACCTCGAAGATGATTTGTCTCAGCTTAATCAGCTTCAGGTCTTTCCTGAGAATGTGGAGCTGGGGGCACGTTTAGCGTTCACCGGAAACGGTAAATCCAGCGATTTTCTGTTTGGTCCGCCGCTGCGCAACTTGGCTGATCGCCGTGGTTTTAGCTTTGAGGTGCGCTATAGCCTGTCCGCACTGCCCTATAGCAATGGCTATCGACCCCGCGTTGCCGATGAGCGAGTGGGCTATTTCCCAACGGTTTTTCGTCTGCCGCCTCTGGCTGGACGGACCGATGGCTTCGACCGCTACATCAACCGTTGGTACTTAAAGAAGCAAAATCCTGAGGCAGAGCTCTCTTCCCCGGTGGAGCCGATTGTGTTTTGGCTAGAAAATACCGTGCCAGAGGAATACCGGGACGACCTGCGAGCGGGTGTCCTGATGTGGAATGAGGCCTTTGAACAGGCGGGTTTCCAGAATGCCATTGAAGTACGTCAAATGCCCGACAATGCGGCCTGGGATCCGTCAGATGTGCGCTATAACGTGGTTCGCTGGATCGACACCCTGCGCCCCAGTTTTGTTGGATATGGGCCGTCACGGGTGAATCCCCTAACAGGTGAGATTTTAGACGCCGACGTGATGCTCGATGCGAATGTCGTGAGCTGGCTGCAGCAACGGTTCCAGTCGAGTGGATTAGATTTGTCACCTGCGATCGCAACCTACCTAGACGGGTGTGGACAAGCGACGCAAGACTGGGCGGTCCAGTGGGCAGCACTGCAAAGCGGTGGCCAAGCTGGGCTAGCAGCGCTCCAGCAGCAGCTCTCTAGCCGGACCGATGCCAATGAACCCCATGGCGATCACCTGTGTCGCGATTACCAGGGCGAGCAACAAACCGCCTTTGCCGCCATGGCCATGGCCACTCTGCCCAATCTGGCCGATGCCCAGCTCGACACCTTCATCCACCAGTACCTTGTTTCTCTCACGGCCCACGAAATTGGCCATGGTCTAGGATTGCGCCATAACTTCGCCGGTAGTCAGCTGCTCGCGCCCGAAGAATTGAACGATACTGCTGTGACGCGCTCGCGCGGGCTGGTCAGCTCGGTCATGGACTACTATCCCCCTAACCTAGCCCCGGCCGGGGTTGAGCAAGGCGATTTCTTTCCGACCCAGCTCGGCCCCTATGACCGCTGGGCCATTGAATACGGCTACAAAGAAGGCCCCGCCTCCGTATTGCCCAGTCAGGAGCAGCAGATGCTGCGGCAAATTTTAGCCCGTAGTGAAGAACCAGGGCTAGCCTATGCCACTGACGAAGACATTTTTGACTACATTGACCCTGAAGTTGGTGCTTGGGACCTAAGCAGCGATCCGCTCCAGTTTGCCACTTGGCAGCTTGACAATGCCCAAGCGGTTTGGCAACGGCTCGACCGACTATCCGTTAATCGGGGTGAGGGTTATGGTAGCCTGCGACGGCGGGTAGATCTGGTCTTTCGCTACTTTTCGATGAACACTGCTACGCTCACCAACTACATTGGCGGCCAGCGATACCGCAGACTCGATCCGTGGACCAGTCGAGACGTCACGCCCCTAGCGCCCATCCCCGCTGACAAACAGCGTCAGGCGCTGGCAGTCTTAAACGAGAAAGTATTCGCCTCCGATGCGTTTGAGTTCTCCCCGCAATTGATCAATCAGCTACCGCCGGATCGCTGGTGGCATTGGGGCATTGCCTTTAATGGTTTTCAGCTGGACTATCCTATCTATGAGCGAGTCCTCGACATCCAAAGTCTGGCCCTAAGCAATGTGATGTTATCGGGACGGTTGGCTCGGCTCCGCGATCTGTCTCTTCGGACCGATGAGACAGATGTGTTTACCATTGCTGAGCTGTTTGATGGTCTCTATCAGGGCATTTGGACGGAGCTATCGGCGGGAGCTACGCCTAACCTCACCAGCTTGCGACGCGGTTTACAGCGGCACCACCTGAATCTGTTAACTAACTTGGTGCTACGGCGAAACTTTGACGATGCGCTAAATGCTCAAAGCTTTCCGGAATTTATGGCAGTGCTGACCACCCTGGGGGCGCCGGACGACGCTCGGGTGCTGGCCCGCTACCAGCTACAGCAGATGGGAGACGACATCGAGGCCGTGCTCAATCGCTATAGCGGTGATATGGCGATTACAACCCAGGCGCATTTGGAGGCGGTGCTAGACCGGATTGATCGGGTGTTAGAGGCGTCTGTCTTTGGGGTTTAAAGCAATAGGCTACCGAATGGTGCTATTCCACCTAGGGAAATCCCGCCGTTACATGGAGGAATGTAACGCAGTCGGATAGCTTGAGATCTCCGACTGCCACGCCCCATTTTCGTCTTTCCACCTCACCACCTATGACACTTTGAAAAATACGTCATAGGTGATGAACTGGGCCTGGTTTAGCAGCCGGATGGGGGTAAAACCGTACCGGCATTAATGCGATTGAGCTCGTTCAGGTTGATTAGCAGCACCGTTCCATAGCGTACTATTTCGTCAGACACCTGACGCCCTTGCCGCACAAACAACCGAGAAGCGGCACCAAAGGGAGCAAAGGTATTGTCGCCGCTGATGACCGTAGCGCCAGCTATAGTCTGCACACCGATGCCAGTGACGTTATCGCGATTCAGCTGGCCTTCTATGCAGATTGCTTCACCATCAATGTATCTCCAGGTGCCAACGATGTTATTGCCCTGCTTGCTAAAGAGAAACAGTCTACTCTCAGGGTTGAGCAACAGCTCGTCGTCAGACACGATGGCATTGATAGAGGTCTGGCTCCAGTAGCGGTAGTTGCCATCGGGCAAATCTTCGATGCTGACTTGCGGCGGGGGCGCCGTGACAACATTGGCCTTAGAGATAAGCAGTGCCCGTTCGCTGAGGCCGCATTCTAGATTGCCTTGGCAGATATAGGCATTGATGTTTTGAAAGTCATAGTCTAGCTGGACGGTTTGGTTAACGATGTCCTGTTCGCAAATTTCAAACAGAGCAAATAGGGTATAGCTCTCTCCAGCCTGGTCGGTAAGGTTTACATAGCAGGCACGATCCCCACTGGTGGCACTGTTGATTGTTGCTACCCGAGGCGGGGCAATTGGAACGGCTGCGGTAACCGCCACAACGGCCTCGGTTTCACTACACTCTGGATCTCCCTGGCAAGAGGCCGCCTGAATGTTAACGGTGTCGTAGGTGAGTGTCGCTCGTTGGCCCACTAGATCCTGTTCGCACACCTCAAAGGTGGCAAAAGTCTCGACGGCCGTTTCGCCGCTAGAAAGGGCCATGACACAGGCGCGATCGCCAAAGGCAGCACCCAAGACTAGTGCTTCTGTTGGTTGTTGCGCCTGAGCTGGGGCAGCGCCGATGACGGTGGCGCTCAGTAATGTGGTAAAAGCAGTTAAGCGAGATAAGTTGTTCATACTTAAGAAAGTTTTGGAGATGCAGCAAATGACTGCCTCAATCAAACTTCGGCCACGTTCAGACGGTTGTTTCCTTGAAAGACGGTAACTGGTTTCAAGGCGAACGCGGTGGAAGATTTGAGGTAAGCAGATACGTGACGAATACGTGACGAATGCATTGGATCTACCCTGTACTCTCAACGAATGAACGAGTGCTCATTCTCTGAACAGCCGCTACAGGGCAAGGTAATGTGTCGCTAGTCTCGCATCTACGAGAAATTACGGCAATGCTTTGTATCTATTTTGATGTGTAAAGCTCACAAATCTGTCTAGAAATCATGGCTTTAACGGCTGTTTCCATAGGACCACCTCTCTCTTTGCCGAAGTGACGGTTCGCGACTATTTTTGTCCTAATAGCTTTTGTCCTACGGGGATTTTGCCCTATGGGCAGCTTAGCTACTGCAGCGTGACGGGCTAGTCCAGCGGTTTTCCGCGATCAATTTCTGAAGAAAGTGCAGGCCTATAAAATGGGCCTGAGGCTGACCGATGTTGGTAACAGCCACTGATCACTTACGCCAACTCGTTCTCTTTGTCTACGATCGAATTATCTTATAAGAAGACTTTTGTTACCTTTCTCTGAACTTCTAAACTTTCGAAAAGAGAGTCGTCTACGGTGCAAATTGACCATCGCCACCCACTTGAAACCTTGTGCGATATGGCCGTCGCCACATTGGGTTGTGCGCGACGGCCATATCTAACGGCCATATCTAAAGGTGGTCTTGTTCTACGGGTTGAGGGGTATAGCTAAACCAAAAGGCATAGGACATCATCATAGTGTGGGGCTTGTGGTCCGATAGCTCTTTTAAGGTGTCGTTGAGATCGCGCTGGATTGTCAGTGACTGACTGTCTTTAGGATGGAGCCAGCTCAGAAACTCATCTTGTCGTTGACCAGGAGATAGATGGACGCTGTAGAAAAGTTCACCTGCTGGGCTTGGACAGCATTCGATGGCAGTTAGCTGTCCGGTATCGGTGAGTAGAACGGTGAGGGTCACGGTCGCTAGTGATAGCGAATGACATCGAGTGGCAAGCCGTTGAACGATTTCGGCTATGTTAGGCAAGTCTTTATAGTCGCTGTTGCATTCATCGAGCCAACTGACAATGGCTTGCAGTTGATCAGGGGATAGAGACTGGAGCAAGTGGCGTTCGGCAGGCTTGGGTCGGTAGATCATCATGAGTCGGCTTCAAGACGTCGTAGGGCAGGGCTGAGTCGATGGCAGGCTCAGTCGGCTAAACTTCGGGTATGACTGTCCAATGGCGCATAGCATGCCCCAGGGCACGGTGGCTAACAGTGAAGGTATAGCAGTCAAAGGGTGGATAGACCCATTCGACTGCGTCGAGGGGCTCCATAATAAACGCTTTCAGCGCCAGGAACTGTCCCTAGCAACTCGACGAACGCAACATGCCGGACACAGTTGGTAGCTGGCAAAGGGCGGAGCTTGCCGGCACCAAGAGCAGGTCAAAGATGTAGCCCCGTCTGTTGAACAGCATCGCTGTTTGGAAACTCTAAAGCCCTGTCTCAAACTGAGCCCACACTAAACGGTTAATAGCGGTGCAAACACCGTTAGTCCATTGTGAATAC
>JBCBOC010000210.1:0-6470 GCA_039821475.1 Cyanobacteria bacterium J06632_22
AGCAACTCTGGGTCGCCATCGAGAATACCGTAGGCCACACCGCGAATCGGCAGCATCAGCGGCGCGACCAGCATGGCCCCAATGATCACCGCAGCGCTATTGGACAGCAGCCCCAGGGTGGCAATGATGCAAGCCCCGATGGTGAGCACAATATAGTCGGGGTCTAGGTCCGAATCATCCATCAGACTGTCGCGCATGTGCTGCAACCCCTGGGGCGGTATCCGTCGGTACCCCAGCTCGCGGCCGAATTTTTTGAGCCCTTTAATCATGGTCTACCTCATCCCCTTTCTCTGGTTGCCCGATGGGGCGCAAAATCCAAACAAAATGACTGCATCGGTTTTAGCGGTTCGACACGGGTGTCAAGCTGGGCTTCGGCCAGTTGCGATCGCAACGCTGCTGCGCCGCCGGTTTGTTTGAGCAGTGATGACAGTAGCCCAGTGTAAGTGACCTCGCCGCCCTCTGCGGTCGGCAACATCACTTGAGGTCGAGTGAGTTTAGCCACCTCGAGGGCCCCTTCCCCGCCTCGGATGACGGGGCCCGCCAAGGGCAGCTTGAGGCTGACGATGGGCGTAATGGCAACGTCAACGTCGGGGAGAGGGGCCAACTGGTCGGATGGGTAACCGTGGGGCTCATAGTAGAGTCGATGCCCGGTTGTCAAAATCGTGATCAGGTAAGCATTTTCAGTAACGAAGGGACCGAGGGGCGCGCCAGGTAACGCTTGAATTTCGAGCTGATCTGCCAGGTTATGGGTCTGCGAGGGTGCCAGGGTGGTGACCGATTCAAAGCCCAGTTCACGGGCTACTGCAGCGCCACTGGCCGAGGCGACAACGGGGATGGCCTTATCCAGTTGTCGTAGCGTTTCCGGATGTGCATGATCCGCTAGACCTTGGGATAGGACAATCAGGTCAATGGACGACGGCACTGGCACGGGCGTAGGCCGATGGCCGCAAATCAACCAGGGGGCGTTGCCAAAGATCAAATCTCCCTGGAGCCAAGGATCGATCAGGACAGTGAGCTTACCGAGCTTAAGTTGCCAAGTGTTGACATCGAGCCAGGTTAATCGAGGAGATTCAGTCATAAGTTTGGGGACCGCATGTTTTCTTTGACGGACATCAGATTTAAAGTTTTACTGGTTTTAGACTTGCCCAAACCGTCTAATCATCGATATTTTGGAGCGATTTCAAGGACTATTTCAGGGACGTTTCAAAACTTAAGAATTACTTATCATTGTCGCTTAATACTTATCGATCTTCGAAACTCATTTGGTTTAAAGGCTGATCCCCGTATAATTTCCATTGGTGTGTTTTTCACAAAAAGTAACCTTCGGTAGCACTACGGGTTTTTAAGTAAGGCTTTTTTGTATATGCGTCAGCAATTGCTGAAAAAGTACACGGTATTAATTGCCAGAACCGGTCAAACGCCAGTTACCCTTCGCTTTACCCCCCTAAGCGCATTGGTGATTTTGGTCGTGATAACGGGTCTGCCCCTCGGGTGGCTAGGAACAGTGGTTTTTTCTCTGTTCAATAGCAACGTTCAGCTCACTCAAGAAAATCAGCAGCTGACCGAGAAGGCCCATGAGGTACTGACTGAGATAGACCATCTGGACTCTGAAATTGATACGCTACGCGAACGCGCGGGTATCGAAGAGATCGACCTTCCCTCCGTTTCCCAGGCCCCACCGAGGGGTGGCGTGCCTGCTGAGGTGAGCGCTGTTGAGCTTTACGACCAGGCCGCGCGGCGAGTGCCTGCCCTTGATCGAAAGCTAGACGTACAGGTTAAGCCCGCGCTGGTTGAGACGTTAGAGGCGGAAGAGGCAAAGGCGGTAGCCTTTCCTGACGGTAAGCCTCTGACGATTCCATTAGCGGTGACATCTGGATTTGGACTCAGGCCTAATCCCTTCGGGGGGCGGTCTTATGAGAAGCACACTGGGTTAGATTTTGCCGGTCCCGTTGGCTCACCGATTGTAGCGACGGCCAAGGGCAGAGTGGTTCGGGCCAGCTACTATGGCGGCTACGGCAAAACCGTCGAAATTGAGCACGGTTATGGTCATAAGACACTCTATGCTCACTTGTCAGACATTACCGTCGAGGTGGGTGACATGGTCAATGAGGGTGATGTTGTCGGCAAGTTGGGCAACACAGGCCGCTCTACAGGCCCTCATTTGCACTACGAGATTCGCCTGAACGGTGAGCCTTTAGATCCGATGGCCTATTTGCGCACTACCGAAGTGGATGCGATAGCAAATTACTGGCAGCGGCGCTAGGTCCGCGTCAAGACTCAGGATTTGGGTTTAGGTCAGCGCTTAGTGTCTTGCGAATCAGGCCAGGCCTGTATGCTGCTATGTAATATGTCAACGCTGGCTGGCGGATCATTGCGTCAATGTTGGTGTAGCGCTGTTTGCTTCGGTTGATATTGCTCGCCTCAACCGTCCTGCTGGTAGGATCGTTAGGTTGTATGCAGTGCTAGTAAAGCAGTCATGGGCAGTACGTTCGGTCACCTATTTCGAATTACCACCTTTGGAGAGTCTCATGGGGGTGGTGTTGGCGTTGTTGTAGATGGTTGTCCGCCGCAGCTTTCCCTATCTCCTGAAGAGATTCAACTGGAACTGGACCGGCGGCGGCCAGGCCAAAGTAAAATTACGACTCCCCGTAAGGAGACCGACACCTGCGAAATTGTGTCGGGTGTATTCCAGGGGCAAACTTTGGGGACGCCTATCACAATCTTGGTGCGCAACAAGGACACCCGCCCCCAGGACTATGGTGAGATGGCGACTAAGTATCGTCCTTCCCACGCTGATGCCACCTACGACGCCAAGTATGGCATTCGTAACTATCAGGGGGGCGGGCGCTCCTCTGCTAGAGAGACTATTGGTCGCGTCGCGGCTGGTGCGATCGCAAAGAAGATTCTGCAACAGGTGGCTGGAGTGGAGGTCATCAGTTACGTCAAACGCATCCAAGACATAGACGCGCCGGTGGATCCTCAGACGGTCACGCTTGAGCAAGTGGAGAGCAACATTGTTCGTTGCCCTAACCCGGCCATCGCCGACGAGATGATCGAACGCATTGAGCAGGTGCGTAAAGACGGTGACTCCATTGGTGGCATTGTGGAATGTGTGGTGCGCAACATGCCCATGGGCTTGGGTGAGCCCGTGTTTGATAAGCTTGAGGCGGATCTGGCTAAGGGGGTAATGTCCCTCCCAGCCACCAAGGGGTTTGAAATTGGTTCGGGCTTTGACGGTACCCTGCTGACCGGCAGTCAGCACAACGATGAGTTTTATACCGATGGCGAGGGGCGTCTGCGGACCCGTACCAACCGCTCTGGCGGGACCCAGGGGGGTATCTCCAACGGTGAGAACATTTTGTTGCGTGTGGCCTTTAAGCCTACCGCTACCATCCTCAAAGCGCAAAATACGGTCGATCAGCAGGGCAATGCCACCGTGTTGTCGGGCAAGGGCCGTCACGACCCCTGCGTACTGCCTCGGGCAGTTCCGATGGTTGATGCCATGGTAGCCCTGGTGCTGTGCGATCACCTGATGCGGCAACAGGCCCAGTGCAACCTGCTGAACTAGGGGCAACCGAATGTTACAGGGGCTGTTCTTTGGACTCTTTTTTCCGGCAGGGGTCGGGTTGGCCTGGCGGCTGGCGACGACGACCGGTCTAGAGACGCAGGTGCTACTGCTGGCCACACTGCTGCTCAGCGTCGAACAGGCGCGGGCGGCTACTGTCGATCTGCAAAACATTGGTCAGGTGGTAACGGCGCTAGACGATGATCGGCTTCCCCCGTTTCGGCGGCTCACCTGGGTCGTCATTGGCTTAGAACTGCTCGGCTTTTATACGGCATCTCTCAATTTGGGGTGGGGCATGCTGATTGTGCTGGTGTCCCAGGTCCTTTTTAATGGCTTCGCTCAGATTGCGCTCTTTCCCCAGGCCGTCGATAAGATCAAGCCTTGGGGTGCAGCGGAACGGCGCCCCGTGTTGATGGCCAACCTCGTCGGCCTGTTGTTGGCCAGTGCCTGGGCACTGGGAACGGGGCGTCTATTTTGTGCGATCGCACTGCTGTTAATTGTGCTGACGTATCTGATCATCAAATACACCTCAGCGTTTGGGCAGCCGGCCTAGGCGAAGCACTGTACCAGGTGACCTATTAAGCTAAGCTTGGCCGTTAATTTTGGATCGTCGTCGTCACCCAGCAGGCTCTTTTGGGGAAAGTACGCGATGGCAAACGACGTGGGCTTCAAGGCGGGCAACTGGGCCCTTCGGTCTGTCCTGCGCAACCTGGCGACCGCAATATGTTCAGACTTTGTAAGATTTTCAGCATGGCTGTGAAGTCTATGTGACTTGACTGACACACATGCCGGGACGGCTGGGCTAGGGTGTGAATACGACTTAAGTTGATGCTTTTTCGGTGATGACCCATGTTGACAGCCCCGGTGTGTAATACCAGTGGCGCAACGGCCCAGTGGCTGACCTTTACGAAATGGGCGGGGCGCGTGTTAGAGCAGCCTGTCCTGGTGCTGTTCGTGCTATTAGGCATTAGCCTGTTGCTCGGTGCCACCCTCGGGCGACGCCAGCGTCGCTGGGCCTGGCAAGCTGGATTGGGCCTATCCATTGCCACCGTGCTATTACCGTTACTCTCTACGGTGACGCTGGTGGCCCTGATTCCGCCAGACAGTGGCCAAACTGCCGATGCTGTCGTGATTTTAGGACGGGGGCCAGACCTGCGCTACCTCCGAACGGCGGTGGCGGCAGACTTGGTGAAGGCCCAGCGTGCCCCTCGGATTTTTATTAGCGGTGGCGGTGATGCGCCGCAGATGGTGGATATTCTTCAACAGCACTATGCGGTGACTGCCCCCGTAGACGGTGAGAACTGCTCGCGCACGACCCGAGAAAATGCCCTCTACTCTGCCCAGCAGCTGCTTCCTGAAGGCATTCAGCGCATCATTCTCGTTACCGATGCCCCCCATATGCTGCGGTCTTATCTCACCTTTCGTAATGTGGGCTTCGAGGTGATTTCTCATCCCAGCCCCTTTCCTGAGGAATTCGGCTTTCGGAGTCAGTTGGTCATTGCCTTTCGCGAAACGGCGGGCTTTGTGACCTATAGCTTGCTGGGTCGCTTTTAGCTGGACGAAGTGCTGCGGGTGCTGATCAGTGGATCTGCTGTGACAAATCTATGGGAAAGACCCGCCACAGTCAGCTGTGGGTATCACGGGGACGACATCCCAAAACGTTCAGTGAGGCACTGAAGCCTGCTCGGTCGCGATGGCGGTATGATGGCAAAGCCAGCATCAACTATCCGCGATAGGCTTAGGAGGCTACTATGGCATCTGAAAAGTTCACCCCTACCGAGAAGGCTTTTCTGGAGAAGGTGATGAAAAAGGCCAGCCTGCCGGACATTTATGATGCTCGTGACATTACCATTGTTGTGTTTCGCTCTCTTAGAGACCTGATGACGACAGATGCCTCTGAGCGTACTGCTGCCGACCTAGATGATGAGCGCATCGCGCGGCTGTGGCAGGACGATAACCCCATTGTGTCCGCGCTCTCTAAGCTGCGTCCGCCCCTCAATATCGATACGGAAACGTTTCTGCGACGCATTCGTCAGGAAGGCGGGGTACCCAAGGACGTCACGGCAGAGGCGGCTGTGATTGCTGTTTTCTCCACTGTTCGGGAGGAGCTCTCCCAGGCGCGAATTGACGAAATTTCTGGTTTCCTACCCGAAGGCCTTAAAGTCATGTGGGACCAGATATAAAGTCTTGAAATCGTTGATTGCCTGTGACCCTCTCTACTTCCAATTCTCAATCGCCGGACCCCGCTGAGCCGACCCAATATACGGACGGTCCGGTTGATCGCATCTTTATTTGGCTATTTTCACGCAAAATGGCTAAGGCGCTGGGGCAGCCAGCCGTCCTACCCGGGTACGACGGTTTTGTTGCCCTATCCAAAAAGATTATGCATGGTCGGAACCCGCAACAGCAGCAGGCGCTGGTGGCGGTAGTTCTACAGTCTCTAGTCCCGACCCAAGTGCTGTGGCTGATTCGACATCTGTTCTCGCCGACTCAGCTGGTCTGTGAACTCAATGCCTGGTTTGCTACTCAGCTCTTTGAGTGGCTGGTAGGACCATGCGACGTCGTGGCGGTCGATGTTCCTCGAGGCAACACGGTGCGTCGGCAAAAGAGTGGGGTCCACATTCAAAAATGTCGTTACTTGGAGCAAAGCCAGTGCGTGGGACTCTGTGTCAACATGTGCAAACTGCCCACTCAGCGCTTTTTTACCGAAAAGTTCGGCATTCCCCTGACCATGACACCCAACTTCGAAGATATGAGCTGCGAAATGGTGTTTGGTCACATGCCGCCAGCCTTGGAAACTGAAGATGCTGCGCAGCAGCCCTGTTTGGCCGAATGTCCATCTCAGCAGAAGGTTGCCATTCGCTGTCCTCAAGTTGCGGGAAAGAAGGTCAGCGCTAAACCTTAG
>JBCBOC010000509.1:0-3715 GCA_039821475.1 Cyanobacteria bacterium J06632_22
ATGGCACGAGTTCTTTAACTATGAAGAAGTTAGATAACAAACACCACCTCACCACCTCACCACCTCACCACCTCACCACCTCACCCAAAAGCCAACCCTTCTCGCCAATTATCCAATCCAACAAAAAAGGAAAAACAAATGTCTGCTGCAACTGACGAAATTCTGGAAAAGCTAAAGACGCTATCTCTGCTGGAAGCGTCTGAACTCGTTTCGCAAATCGAAGAAGCCTTCGGTGTTGACGCGTCTGCCTCTGGCGGCGGCGGCATGATGATGATGGCCCCTGGTATGGCTGCTGGCGGCGGCGGTGCTGCTGCTGAGCCCGAAGAAGAGAAGACTGAGTTTGACGTTGTTCTCGAAGATGTCGGTGGTCAGAAGATTGCTGTACTGAAGGCTGTTCGTGCCCTGACTGGTCTAGGTCTGAAGGAAGCCAAGGCTATGGTTGAGGCTGCACCTAAAGCCGTCAAGGAAGGTGTGCCCAAGGATGCGGCTGAAGAAGCTAAGAAGCAGCTTGAGGAAGCTGGCGCTAAAGTTAGCATCAAGTAAGCTAGCCAGCATCCAATGTATTAACCAACATCAAGTACGCTAGTTGTTGGTTAATACATGACCTCTTGAGTATTTAGAGGGCTACTTCTGTAGCCCTCTTTTTTGTTACTGTTTTTTACTGAAAATTTTTAGCTGGGACCGATTCATGTACTCACCATCGTGCCCACGATGGTGATATGCGGGGCAAGTGGCTTGAGCCGCCGCCGAGCCAGGCTACCTCTTAAGCATAGGGCGCTTAATCATATCGCACCCCGTGACGCACAATCCGCTCCAACCGTCCTGCGGATTCCGCTACGGACAAGACTTTTGGAGCAACGGCATCAAGCACTAGTATCTCACCCTGTCTTGGGTTTTACCCGAGCTGGCATTTTTCTCTAGGAAGTCTACAATCTTATCGGCTACGTCGATGCCCGTAGTTTTCTCAATGCCCTCTAACCCTGGAGAAGAATTAACTTCCATGACAACCGGGCCATCCTTAGCACGGAGTAGATCTACCCCGGCGACCTGTAAGTCCATGGCTTTGGCGGCACTGATAGCTGTTTTACGTTCGTCGACCGACAGCTTAATTTGTTGGGCATTGCCACCTCGGTGCAGATTCGAACGAAATTCTCCCGGTGCGCCCTGGCGCTTCATGGCTGCAATGACTTTATTGCCAACAACAAAACAGCGCAAGTCGGCCCCCTTAGCCTCAGCAATAAACTGTTGCACCAGAATATTGGCATCTAGTCCGCGAAAAGCTTCGATGACCGATTTAGCGGCTTGATAGGTTTCTGCTAACACCACACCGATGCCCTGGGTCCCTTCCAGCAGCTTTATCACCAGCGGCGCGCCGCCCACAATATTAATCAGACCATCAATGTCTTTGGTCGAGTGGGCAAATCCTGTCACTGGCAAACCGATGCCTTGCTTAGAGAGCAATTGGAGGCAGCGCAGCTTATCGCGAGATCGCGAGATCGCCTGGGACTCGTTAGCTGTAAACACTCCCATCATTTCGAACTGACGTACTACCGCTGTCCCATAAAAAGTATTTGACGTCCCGATGCGCGGGATAATCGCATCTACATCCGTCAACGGCTTACCCTGATAGATCACCTTCGGGTGGTGTGGCGTAATGTCCATGTAACACCGCAAGTAGTCGATAATCTCCACCTGGTGTCCCCTCGCAATCCCTGCGGCCTGCAGCCGCTGGGTCGAGTACAGCTTGGTCCCCCGCGATAAAATTGCAATCTTCATTGGAACGATACCTCTTCACTATCTGGCTGGAGTGTAGAGCGCTGATCGCCTGGATTTTGAATGAGATCTGGCGCGATATCGGAAACCGTTAAGTTGTGCGATTTGGGCTGTGAACCTTTGGTAGTTTGCAGGTAAGACCGGCCAGCATCGACCAAGAACCGGTGACGTATGGCCTGTCGCCCCAGCAATAGTCGAAATCCCATGTCATCGCGATTGGTCAGCGAGAGCTCGATCATCCATTGATGTGGCCCTAGTCGAACTGGTGTTTGAATCACAGGACGCAGCTGTACCTGACCGCTAGAGCTACGAATATAACGCCGGTCGAGCAGCTTAGCCTCCGCCGTAATCACGGTCGCGCCGCTACGCTGATGGGGATGCACCTGAAAGCGCACCCGCTCAACGCCATCTTCAATAAAGGTTTCAATATTAAAGGCATGGAGCGCTGAAGATCGAGCGCCAGTATCGATTTTGGCTTTGATCCGCTCAATCTTCAGACTCGGTAGCGACAGCCATTCTCGCCAGCCAATCGTCGATAGTTCAGCCGCAGGGGTCGTCGGCATTTCAAGGAAAACTCGCAGGATTCACTGTGTGACTATCCATTACAGCGAACGCGCTGGACCGCGCCAGTCTATCTCAGGGCTGAGTCCAGCGGGGCAGCATGGAGGCTTGGACTAATGACGCATCAACGGCGTCTTCACTCATGAATGCGACCGTCAGGCATGATGGCCCCGGTCAACTTGACACTGGTGAGCTTAACCATAATTTTGTCGCCGTAGCCGACCTTTGCCCCACTCAGGTCCGCCCCACTCAGGTCCGCGCCGATTAAGTTAGCTTCGCGCAGGTTAGCGTGGCTCAGATTAGCTTGGAGCAGATTCGAACGAAACAGCTTAGCTTTTTGTAAATTGGCCCGGTTCAGGTTGACCTTGTGTAAAAACGCATCACTCAGGTCCGCCCCTTCCAAATTTGCACCACTCAGATTACGCCCTGAGAAGTCCTTTTCACGCAGGTTAGCCCCCCGTAAGTCAGCCCCCTCTAGATCGGGCTTGGCCGATTTCTTGGCGGCTGGGGGAGATGGCGGTGGCGATGACGTCGGTTTTGCGGTTCGGGGCGAGCTTTGCCCAGCCGCCGTGGATGATGCCGTCTGATGGGTAGGTTGATTTATGGAGCTGGCGCTACGAAATGGCGAACTGGAACGGGCTGTACTGCTCGCTGAACCGTTGCTGCTGGCACCATTTTGGCTAGCGCCGTTGCTGCTGCGATAGCCATTGCCATTCCAGGGACTGTCATTGCTGTTGCCATAGCTGCGGTAGCCCTTGGCATAGGTCTCTGCAGGCGTCTCAGGGGGCGTTCTGGGCGCAGTCTTGGGCGGGGGCGCGGCGGCCTTCGACGTTGTTTTAGCAGTTGTGCCCTGGCCTACACCGTCAGAAGTGCCTGTGGAGGCGCTAGCTGCGGCATCTCGATCAGATGAGGCATAGGCCGAACCATAACGCCGATAACCACTGGCGGACCGGGAATAGGTGGGACGTGGATAGGTCTTACGCGCTGGGGTGCGCGCGCTTGAGGTTCGAGCGGATGCCCGGGAACGACGAGGAGATTTGGCCTCTTCCTTGAGCAGGCGACGGGCTTCGTTTAATAGTTTGAGCTTTTCTTGAGCTTTTTCACGCAGGCGCTCGTTATCGGCAGGAATCCGATCGGGATGCCAGATAAATACCAAATCTTTGTAGGCCTGGTTGATGTCGGCCAGAGAAGCGCCAGGTTCAATTTCCAGCACTCTATAGGCTTGGTCGAGATCGTCCATAGGCTCTGGGGCTAAGGGAGGGGCCGGACACGTAACCTGTGCTAGCTCAGACGGGCTCACCGCCGGGGATGGGCCGAATCTGGCGCTGTCTTGTCAGTTTAGCTTACGCGAGTCCCTGACTAGATAGCGGCTAACTTGGAC
>JBCBOC010000707.1:0-2575 GCA_039821475.1 Cyanobacteria bacterium J06632_22
GGGGGTGCTGTTGGCCAGCTTTGGTATTGTCGGTTTGGCCCTGTCCCTGGCAACACAAAACCTAATCCGAGGTGTAGTCACGGGCTTTTTCATTTTGCTAGAAGACCAGTACGCCATTGGCGATGTGGTCAAAACTGGTGATGATGCGGGCCTGGTTGAGAACATGAACCTGCGCATTACCCAACTGCGGGATGCTGAAGGGCGCCTGATTACCATTCCCACCAGTGAGATTACGCGGGTTGCCAACTACTCCCTACACTGGTCCCGCTGCGACCTACGCTTGCCCGTCAACTACAGCGCTGACATTGACGAAATGATTCAGTTAGCCGGCAAGGTGGGCGATGGACTGTGTCATGACCCCGACTGGCGGGGGCTGATTTTAGAAGCGCCCGAGATTTTAGGGGTAGACGACTTTGGCGACAGTGCGGTGATGTTGCGGGTTTGGATCAAGACACAGCCGATGAAGCAGTGGGAGGTGTCGCGAGAGTTTCGTCGTCGCTTTAAACAGGCCATGGCGGCGATGGATACCTCGATTCCATTCCCACAGCGGCAGGTATGGTTAACGGTGCCCAATGGTCTGGAGGTCAGTCTGTCGGATGGGCGGCGGTCAGGGGCAAGTGATAATAGCGGCCCAGCGCGTCAGGGGGATGGCGATGGGGCAGATAACGATGGGGTAGATGACGATGGGGTAGATGACGATGGGGCTGCCAGCGAAGCGGGGTAGGGAATCTTGGACGACAGCCCGCAATTTCTGCTTGTCCAGGCTACCTTAGGAAGGTCTAACCTTGGCCCTGTCCTGGCCGTGTTCCCTAGAGGACGCTATAAGCTGGGCGCGGCTTAGGGCTGTAGCAAGGGAGACGAACGGCGTGCTGGAGCTGACCTTTACGCTGGTGGTATTTGCGGGCTGGGTTGTCTCGGTGTGTTTGCACGAGTTTGGCCATGCCGTGGTGGCCTATTGGGGCGGTGATACGTCGGTCAAAGATAAGGGCTACCTGACGCTCAATCCGCTGAAATATACCAACCCAGGGCTGAGTTTTGTGATGCCGCTGATGTTTCTGCTGTTGGGGGGCATTCCTTTGCCGGGGGCGGCGGTGTACATTAATGCCCGCAAGTTGCGCAGTCGGATGTGGAAAAGTGCCGTGTCGGCGGCGGGACCGCTGGCAAGTTTTTTGTGTGCGGTTGCGATCGCAATCCTCCTAGCGGCCATCCAGCCTGATCTATCCCCTGACTTGAGCGACGGGACCTTTAATTTAGATGGCTTTGCTTCGCCCAAAATTTGGTGGGCCCAGGCCTTAGCGTTTTTGCTAACGCTAGAGATTGCCGCCGTGCTGCTGAACCTGATGCCGATTCCAGGGTTGGATGGCTACGGCATTTTGGAGCCTTGGCTGCCGCCTGGGGCGCGGGTGCGATTCAATAAACTGCGCCGTTATGGATTTATTGCCCTATTTGCTGCCTTTTGGCTGATTCCCTCATTTAATCGAGCCTTTTGGGGTCTGGTTGACGGGATTTCGCAAGTCTTGGGTGTCTCACCACTGGTGGCCAGTACCGGTTTTCGTATCTTTCGGCAAAGTTCTGAGGTGATTATTGTTGTGCTCATTGTGGGGCTGATTGTGGCGCGGTTGATTCGCGGCAAGGCTCCCGTGCAGCCGTCCGATGAGCCCTCCCAGGCAGATTTGACCACGCTGCTCAAAGAAACCGAAGAGAGTTTGGCGGTACTGCCCGAGGACTGGGATGCCTGGCAGCAAAAGGGCGCGATTTTAATTGAGCTGGAACGGTATGACGAGGCGTTGGCGGCGTTGGATCAGGCGGTGGTAGCCAATCCTAAGGCGGTTAAAGCCTTAAACTCAAAAGCTTGGCTGTTGTTGGCTAAGCTAAACCGGCCCCCAGATGCTTTGCAGGCGTTGGAAAAATCCCTTGAAACGCGCCAAAATCAGCCGGATATCTGGCACTTTCGCGGGGTGATTTTGGCGGAGATGAAGCGAATCGACGAGGCCCTGGCTGCCTTCGATACCGCAATTCGGCACAGCCCTCGTCACGAGGCGGCCTGGTTTAGTAAGAGCGCCGCGCTGTTTACCCAAGGGCAGTATGCTGAGGCGGTGGCGGCCACGGACTGGGTCCTCAAGGCCAATCCAAAGCGGGCCGATGCTTGCTATAACAAGGCCTGCTGTTTTTCCCAATTGGGCGATACGGTCCAGGCCCTGCTGTGGTTAGAGAAGTGTTTTGTGCTGGATGACGGTACGCTGCGGCAGCAGGCCCTGACGGATGAGGATTTGCAGGCAGTGCGATCTCACCCTCGATTTCAAACCTTAGTCGCCCTGCCGTCTTAGTCTGCTGGTGGCCCATATTAGGGTGCACCAGCGCAATCCAGCTCAAAGAAATCGCCCTACTTGGAGGCTCCAGCAAAGTGACCCGATGGATACTTTGTCAGACCTTGTAAAGATAGTCGATGGGTAGTTTGCCCATGGGTTAGGCTGGGCTGCAAGCAGAGGATCTTTAATCAGAAAAATATAGCAATCGCGCACAAACGTTTGTGCGCGGTTGCGGGCCACTTGGCGACCATACCAAGGGTTTCACA
>JBCBOC010000478.1:0-3954 GCA_039821475.1 Cyanobacteria bacterium J06632_22
AGCAACTCGACGAACGCAATGATTCTGGAACAGGTTCTCACCATAGGTCTCGTCTTGGCCATTGACGAGAGGACAGCAAGTCAGGCTGTCTTGCTGAGTCCAGAACGAAGTGTCTTCGTGGCCTGATCTGGCGACGGCTATACCGACATGAGGGTTATACCGGTGCAGGGGTTAAGCTCAGGGGCTATGCAGGCTTAAGGCAGTCTGCACTGTCATGGCGAGGACTATTGACCAGGGTGCTAATCGGATAGGCCGTCATGGGGTCCGCATCATAGGGCGTTAGCAGCGACGTTAGAAATCCACGGTCTTGTAGCGTGGGGTCTAGCCAGGCGGCATGATCTGCGTCAGGGATAATCACAGGCATACGGTGGTGGAGGGTCGACATCAGAGCATTGGGTGCCGTCGTCAAGATAGTGCAGGTTTCGAGTAGGCTCCCGTCACCGCTTTCCCAGTGTTCCCAAAGCCCTGCAAAGCCAAAAACCCTGTGTTCGGCTAGGTGAATATAAAACGGCTGTTTGCCACCAGCTTGTTTGCCACCAGGTGTTTTCTGCCATTCATAAAAGCCATTTGCGACAATTAGGCAGCGTCGCCGCTTAAAAGCGGCACGAAACGACGGTTTCTCGGCCACGGTCTCCGACCGGGCGTTGATCATGCGGCTGCCAATTTTCGGATCCTTTGCCCAACTGGGCACTAGGCCCCACTGAAACACTCGCAGCTCTCGCTGATCGTGAGCTGCCGTGACGGCGAGGACAGGCTGAGACGGGGCAATGTTGTAGCGCGGTTCCAGGATGGGTATCTCAGGCAGGTGAAAGGCGGCGGCGACGGCCTCACCCGATTGAGTTTGCGTGAATCGTCCACACATGGCTCCTCCTAATACAGCTCGTACTTCATGAGCTGACAGGGTAGCGAACCGTTGTACACGGGAAATCGTTTTGCTGATTTAAGGCCAATGTACTTGGCGAGAGACTTATTGCCGCTCAAAACATAGGCCGTCCAGCCCTTAAACCGCTGCTTGAGGACGTCGCCTAACAGTTTATAGAGGCGACTGAGCTCTTTGCTCTCTCCTAACCGTTCGCCATAGGGCGGATTGCAAAGAATAACGCCGGTGTCCGTTGGGGGCTCTACCTCGGCCAAGTCACGCTGTGCAAAGAGAAGGCGCTCTCCCAGTCCGCTACTTTTAGCATTTTGCTGGGCCTGTTGAACTACCTCGGGGTCTAAATCACTCCCCAGAATGGGGGCCGACAGCTCGGACTTTTGGGCCGCTGTGGCTGCTGCCTGGAGACGCTGCCACAGCGCTGGGTCAAAGCTGGGCCAGGTTTCAAACCCAAACCGTTCGCGGAACTGGCCGGGGGCAATGTTGAGGGACTGCAGGCCCGCTTCAATGGGTAAAGTCCCGGAGCCACAGAGGGGGTCAAAAAAGGCGAGCTCAGGGTGCCAGTCCGAGAGATAAATCAGGGCTGCGGCCAGGGACTCTTTGAGTGGGGCTGCCCCCACGGCAGGACGGTATCCGCGTCGGTGCAGACTACTGCCGGAGCTGTCGAGGCTGACCACAGCATGGGTTTTGCCCAGGTGGACATTGACGCCCACATCTGGGAACTGGGTGTCGACACTGGATCGCTCGCCGGTGCGATCGCGCTGCTGGTCCACGATGGCATTTTTGACCTGTAGGGCCGTGAAATGGGTATGGTTGAGCTGCCGCGTTTTGCCCGTTGCTCGCACCGCCAAGGTTTGTTCTGGCGTCAGGTAGGGTTCCCAGTCGATCTGCTGAATGCCTCGGTAGAGATCGTCCGCATCGTGACAGGGGAATCGCCCGATCTGAACCAGCACGCGAAACGGCAGTCGTGCCCAGAGGTTCAGGCGATAGAGGTCCGCCAGCGAAGCTCGAAAATTGACGCCACAAAATCCGGGTTCTACGCCTTGAATATCGAGTTGCTCTAGCTCTTGCGCCGCTAAAGACTCTAGACCCCGCGCGACGGTTGCAAAACCATTTAGTTCTCCCTGCCAGCCTGCCATCAGTGAGACCGGTTTAGGGAAGACGGGGCGGTAGCGGCGCGCGAGAACAGCTTGAAATAGAGCGACTGTCCCATCTCTTTCATTGGAAACAACAGATAGGTGAGGGGATTGATCGTCACAATAATATTGCGAATATCCCGTTTGGCCAGGGCAACGATGGCGCGGGCAACCCACGGGGCAGACATGACTCCCACTGGATTTAAGCTGCTGCGAAATGGTCCGAGGACCAGTTTTCTGATGACACAGGGGGCATCTTGACGACGCAGGGTAATCAGGTCGCCCAGTAGCCGTTTGGATGTCTCATATAGGGGACTAAACGCGGGATTGACCTCGGCTTCAGAGGTATTGACCCAAATCTCTTTGGTGGCCACACCCGTCCGCTTATCTACCGTGGCAAAGAAGACATCCATCAACCGACAGGCCGACAGGGCGTTGACCTGGAGGGATGCCTCCACGGCCTCGGCGGTGCGATCGCTGTGGACGTTGATGCCGTGGTTGAGGATCAAAATATTGACCTTTTGTAGGCGGTCACGCAAGGCGGCCTCATGGCCGACCTGCCAAGTCAGTGTGGCGACTGCGCCATCAATATCAACGCCACCAGAATGGGTCACGGCAATGGGTTTGGCCCCTTGCCGGGCCAGTTCATGGATCAAGGCACGCCCCATGGTGCCGGACGCGCCGGTCACCGCGACGGTTTTACCCTTGAGGGAGAGGGCCTTGCCGATGAGCTGGTCGAGCACGGTAAAGGTTCCTGCGTAGTAAGCGGTCGTTTCGTCAAAGTGGTGTCGCCAATGATAGGTGCGATTGACCCATAGCCGACTGGGTAGCTGGGTCAGAGGGCCAGGCTCGTGGGTCAGGTCGGTGGCGTTGAGGAGTCCTTGCGATCGCAACACCGCTGCTCCCAAAAACCCTGTGGCATAGACAAAGCCAATCCAAAACCCCCATAGCGGTGTAAGCATCGCCACCGCTGCCATTGCGGCCATCATGGCAAGGGATTCTGGCACATCGTTGTGGAGCTGTGCCTTTTGGTAGAGTTCCGCGCTGACGGGCGTGAAGTCCTTCTTGTAGGCCCGGTGATGCCAGTTGTGGAGCTGCATCAAGGGGGGCCATTGATGACTGATGAGATGATACACATCGCGTACCATTTCTACTGCAAAAACGGACACCAATCCCCACAGCCCCTGTATAAGCAGCGTTGGCAGCGTCTGTATCGATAGCATTTCCATAGTGCTTTGGGTACCTAAGCCTCCACCTCGACCCCGCCCCAAAAGGCGACATAGCCTTCGATATTCTTTGCCTTCTCCTTGGCCTCTGGATAGTACCAGGCCGCGTTTGGGTTCTCTTTGCCCCCAACCGTCAAGGTGTAGTAATGAGCGGTGCCCTTCCACGGGCAGAACGTCGTCTTATCGCTGGGCTTAAAATAGTCTGAGTTAATCGCTTCTGGCGGAAAATATTGATTGCCTTCGACCACTTCGCACCGATCGCTTTCAGCTAAAACTGCACCATTCCAAGTTGCTTTAGGCATAGGATTATCCTTCCGTCCTAGGGGTCAAAGATATGGGTATAGACCTGAGCCACGTCCAGAACGACCGTTGTCCTGGGGAAAGCGATAGGCTTCAAACTGGACGTGGTTTATGTTGAGATGTGTAACAAGATTATTAGATCCTAGTCGGTATCGGGCATTTTTCTGCGATGGGTATCAAAACCAACGATCCAAGCGTCCTAATGCAGCGCTGCATTACCCTGGCGCAACGGGCGGCTGGACGGACGGCCCCGAACCCACTGGTGGGGTCTGTCGTGGTGAAAGACGGTGAGATTGTCGGCGAGGGCTTTCATCCCCAGGCCGGGGAACCCCATGCTGAGGTGTTTGCCCTGCGGGCCGCGGGCGCAGCGGCCCAAGGCGGCACGCTATACGTCAACCTGGAACCCTGCAACCACACG
>JBCBOC010000591.1:0-3264 GCA_039821475.1 Cyanobacteria bacterium J06632_22
ATCGGCAAAGGGGCGCGTAGCAGTCACCTGAGCCTGGGCACGACGCACCTTGGCGGCGGCAACCAAACGCATGGCTTCAGTAATTTGGCGCAGGTCTTTTACGGTCTACAAACTCGCTTGAAGTTTGAAGATGTGAGTCTGCCGCTGCTGCAGCAGCGTGAGGTCAAAACAGTAGCCTTGCTAGTGATTTCTGGTGATCGCGGTCTCTGTGGGGGCTACAACACCAACGTCATTCGCCGAGCTGAAAATCGGGCTAAGGAGCTCGAAGCTGAGGGCGTGAGCTACAAGTATGTGCTGGTAGGCCGTAAGTCTGTTCAGTATTTTGATCGTCGCAAGCAGCCCATTAGTGCAAAATATATGGGCCTCGAACAAATTCCAACGGCAGATGAGGCGGGCATGGTGGCTGATGAGCTGCTCTCTCTGTTCTTATCTGAAGAGGTGGATCGAGTTGAGTTGGTGTATACCAAGTTTGTCTCACTGGTGAGCTCTCGCCCCGTTGTTCAGACGCTGTTGCCGTTGGATCCCCAGGGGCTTGAGGCTGCGGACGACGAGGTCTTCCGGCTGACAACCCGGGATGGCCAATTTCAGGTCGAGCGTGAGAAAGTAGGGGGACAGCCACCTGAAGCGCTGCCCCAGGACATGATTTTTGAGCAGGACCCGGTTCAGATTCTGGATGCTTTGTTACCGCTGTACTTGAATAATCAGGTGCTGCGAGCGCTGCAGGAATCTGCAGCCAGTGAGTTGGCGGCACGGATGACTGCCATGAATAACGCCAGTGACAACGCTAAGGAGCTTACAAAGTCCCTAACGTTGGTTTACAACAAGGCTCGTCAGGCTGCGATTACCCAAGAAATTCTTGAGGTGGTTGGCGGTGCCGAGGCGCTGGGTTAGCGTTTAGAGTCTAATCGTGAAGTTTATAAAGCCACTGCTGATTTTAGCGGTGGCTTTTTGCTGTCATCATTGAGGCAGGGAACTGTCGAGGGGGGTATGGCAACCGCCACGAACGTTTGTGCGCGGTTGCGGGCCACTTGGCGCACAAAACCAGTTGCGCACAAAACCAGTCGCGCACGTCGAAAAGCTTAAAAGGCCGGCCACGGCCTACCGCTTTCACCCATCTGCTCTGTCACTTGTTATCTGGGGTGGGAGATTTAATGGAGCTACTCCGAGAGATTTTGTAAAGCGTCCCATGGGCAGTACGATGATCGACTGTCATTGTAGAAGTTTCAGTGACCTCGAAGATAAGATGGGCTGAGGATAGGGCGGCGCGAAACTCTGCTGCGTAAGGACGATTGGGATCCACGAGCCAGCATTCGCCATTATCGGTCAAACAGTGAGCGATGAGTTGCGCAACGGGTGTCGTATGGCGCGCTTCGTACATTACGTCAGCCGCCAGGATGAGGGGAAACTGCATCCCGTCCGGTGGATGTCGCCAGTCCATTTGTTGGGTCTCAAAGTGAGTAAAGCCGTTTTGCTGGGCATTGCGAGCGGCAAAAGCTAAGGCACTGTCATCGTAATCACTGAATGTGACGTGGCAGCCTTGCGAGAGGGCGGCCAAACCAGACAATCCCAAGCCACAGCCAATTTCTAGTACCCGCTGGGGCAGGCTAAGCGCAGACAGGATGGCCTCCCCTAGCATCTGTGATGCCGGCCACAGGTCAGCCCAGTAGGGAAGGTACTCGTCGGCTTCAAAGGCGGCTGCGGTTGATGGGTGATCCAACAGCGGGTCGATAGCCATCGGCATGCTGAGGGTAAACGTTCGATGAACCCGCCGGGCTGAAGATTTAATTTCGACCTGTCGTGAAACAACATCCTGTATCAGTTCTGACGGGGTTGTATGAAGAAATTGCTGAGTCATGCAACGAAGAAAGTGAATGCTGCTGCAATCAAAACGATGGATTGGACTGTCAAAGGGGTTGCCAGATCAGTGGTGGCGTTCTATTTTCGCTGGAGCAACTGTTGCTGGGGTCGTTTACCTGGTCTGTGGGGTGCTAGGGCTATGGTTGTCTGAATCTGGCCTAGCCAAAATTCTAGAGCCGAATGCAGAGGCTTATCAATATTGGGATGCGATTAACTACGTTCGCTTGGGGTTTACGTATAGCTGTCAAGAGTTTTACCCCCTATGGCCGCACGTCCTGGGTACATTAACCCACCGGGTCGAAACTGGCTTACAGATGGCTATGGGGCTGAGTACCCTGCTATTTTTTTCCTCGCTACCCTTGACCTATTGGGTGTTTCGACGGTTGATTTCGAAGCCTGGTCTGGCACTGTTGGCTTTTTTGCTATACGTGCTCAATCCCAATTCAGTATTCCATGCTAATGGCTACACCGAGGGCGGTTTTTCGGTAATGGCAGTGCTGGCCTTGGCTGTGTTGGTTATGCCTGGTTCTGTCTGGGGCAATGGGCTGTTGCTGGGCATGGCATGTCTGATGTCGCTGATGCGGCCGAGTTTGTTTCAGCTCGTGGGGGCGGCAATTGGGGCCTGGGTCTGCGTTCATCTGGCGAGTCGGGCGTTATCGTATCCGCTGCGGCAGCGCCATGACGCTGCTACCGGGTTGCTGGTGACCGGGGCGATCGCGGGCTATGCCGTTTACGGCACTTATTGCCTTAATACGGTCAATAATTTTCTGGGGCCGTTTCAAGCTCAGGTTGAATGGGGCCGACGATTGGGATTTAGACCGTTATTTTTGCTGCTACCACGGTCGTTGCTGAACGATCTACATGGCCTTTATTTTCCGTTTGTGTTGTTTGGATTGGTGCTGGTCTTATTCTGCTTTCGCCTTTTCAGACGGCCCCTGCTAGCCCATGTGCCAACTCATCCGCTGAGTTGGATTACTTTGTTCTATCCGCCTCTGGCGGGGATAGTCTACAGCGTTCAGTCTTGGCGGCGGTTGCGATCGCAACGATTACCCACCTGGACCGTACCGCCAGCAATCGATGCACTCGTTACCAGTTACCCGTTCTGGTTTTGCCTACTTGTCTGTATGGCTAATGCCACCATTGGATTTTTGGCCGCATCTGGATCGCTGTATAGTTTGGCCCGATTTGTCTTTGCGCCACCCTTTTTCTTTATTGCGCTGGGCATGGTGGCCAATGCGCTAGACGGTCCCAAAATGCGTCAGTTTCTACTGGGGGGATTGTTCCTGTCTGTGGTGGGCCTAATCGACCAGTGGTACAAGTGGGGTAACGGTAGCTGGATTGGGTGATTTAGCGTTTTTTCGCTTTCCACGTGCCGCCATACCCATAGTGCGGATTATTCTGGCTTGC
>JBCBOC010000221.1:0-6363 GCA_039821475.1 Cyanobacteria bacterium J06632_22
ATTTAACCCGTGCTAAAAAGATCCGTAGCGTCTTCTGTCCGGGGCTATGTACGGATACTGGTCAAGTGCCGCATGATGAAGCTACACGTCAAATGGCCGTTGCTTACGATCATTTTCTACACCCACCGACCGTTCTCAACACTTTTGTTGTGGCCTCTCGGCAACTTCGAATTTGGGAAGGTAAGTAATCAAAAACAGCAAAGGAGGTCAGTATCTGACCTCCTACGGTTGCGTATTCATAAACGAATTTTCAGGTGTGACGATGAAAAGGACTCCAGCCCTAGTTCGATTCGATTTGATCCAGCGCATAGCGGGCAGCGGCGAGGCTAATGCGAGCCTGCTCCATTTCGTTGAGGCTATCCCACTCGACGTCGCGGACAGAATTAATAGCAGCATCGATATTTTCTTCTTGACCGCGCATGGCAAAGGCCATAGGGCGGGCCATCACTTGCAGATCGGCTTCGTCCCAAGCAGCGAGTGTGTCACGCACACAGGCAATCATTTGCTCGGCTAGGGGACGACCGCTGTTAGCCACCTGCTGAGCGGCCTGGGCAATACGGTCAGCCACCGTCGCAGAGAGGCGTCCGGCAAACTTAGCCAACAGTGCGGCTTCCACATTTGTGGCATCACCCCAGAAGGCATTGAGCTGCTGGGACAGCGCGTTCCAACCCGCGTCGGCCTCTGCTTCACTAAACTCTAAGGAATGCTTTTCAGCGGCCTGGGCAGCGTATTCAGGCGCCTGGTTGGCTTCCCAAGGGTAGGCCGTCTCACCATCGAGGATGGTATGAAGCATGGCCAGTTCAGCCTCAGACTGCGGAGAACGGTTGGAACGAGAAGATGAGTTAGTCATTGGTTTTGCCGACGTGAGCGTTCGTGTTGTGCTGTGACAGAAGAAGATACAGTTTCGGGACACGAGTTCCGCATGGCCGATTAACTTTCCGTTAATATCCGCCAAAAGGCGTACGCCTGTGCGAACTATGACGCAACCGTCCGCTCTTCAATGACAAACTCTAGCAAACGACCCTCGGCGCTGCCAAATCGAATACGGGTGCCCGGCTTTAGGGGCACCTCCTGGCGATGGATTTGCTGCCACCCCTGGGCCCCCAGGTAAAAAGTGCCATAGCGAGAAAAATCCCGCAGAAAATAGGTGGGCTCAATTTTGCTCGCCGGCTGCTGGGAGGTGGCACGACGGGAAAAAATTTCAGCATGCTTGCTCGACACCCAGGGCTCTGAAATCACCAGGTCGTTCTCGGGCAGACGGCCTACGCGCATGAGGCCGCCGTAGATAGGCCAAACTTTGGTCGGTTTGTTAACCTCCCGCAGGGCAATCAGCGTTGAGCGGGTGCGCACGCTAGAGTCCCCTGGCAGCCGGGTAATATCGGTGGGAATCGCGTTCAGAATCGCCCCCTCAAAGTCGGGGTGCATATAGAGGACGGGCAAAGTCCAAGCAGGCTGGTTAAAGCGATAGAGGGTCAGTAGCTGCTGGCGTGCGATCGCAACCGCCTCATCCACCGGCTTACGCTCCGCTAGCACCTGGGTAAACACCTTAATAAAGGTCAGGGCTTCTTCATCGGCAATGGAGTCTCGCATGGCCAGCACCGCAGGCACACCGTGGTGCAGCAGCACCTCCGCCAGGCTACTGCGGGGAATCGCCTGTTGGTCTACCCGTTCGGGCTGTGCCCCCCAGCAGGTATTAAACACCGCTAGCTTGACTCGGCAACGGGTCAGCACCTGGGCTAGTTCCGTCCCATTTAGCACTTCAGCGGGCTGCAGAAAGAGCCGCCCCCCGTCCGGCCCTGGCACCCCATGCCCCGCATAGAAAAAGACGTTATAACGGCCTGACTCCAACTGCTGGGTTAACGCTTCGGGCGTGGGCTGCAACAGCACATCGACCTGCCGCATCACCGGGCGACCGGTGCTGGTGGCTGGCTCGTGGATCTGCAGAATGTCCTTCAGTAGCTTGGCTTCTGCTTCTAATTGGAGGGCCTTATCTGACGCCGTTTCATCTGCATCTTGACCGAGGACAAGCAAAATTTTTAGATCGTTATCTAGGCCCCAGTCCGCCAGCGGATCCACGTCGCTGGTGGTGCGGCTAAACAACATCTGCTGATTGAGCGAGAGGGCCTGCCGCCCCGGCTGGGACTGCATGATTTCCCAGGGCAGGTTCGTCAGCTCTGGATCGCGCACCTCTAACCGCAGCCGCAGCACTGAGTTCTGCCCTAGGGCAATGCCATAGCTGTGGTCCAGGCTGCTCTGCACCGGCCCATCAAATAGCCATTCCCACAGATTAATACCCAGGTGCTGCATCAAGCGGCTGCTGTAGCTGGCCCCCGTCTCCTGGGGCAGCTCAACCATCTCAGGCACATAGGCAGAGGCCATATGGGGAACATTGGGCAACCCCCGCAGGGAAAACATCGACTGCCAGCTGCCCCAGATTTGGTCTAAGGTTTGCCCCCAGATGCGATCGTCGTGCACATGGCCGCCGGGATAGGGCGAGCGCACCACCCAAATTGCGTAATGTTCTGGATCGGCTGCCGTCAACCGATCCAGGGCAATCCACAAACAGAGCGATTCAGAGGAAGACATAGGAAGTTATATAGCCGGGTGCAATCGTGACAAAAACCCACCCGTTAATTCACACAGCGGTCAGGCACAGCCTCGGGCAGGTCCACACCCGCCGCTAGCTGAGATTCTAAAATCCAACCACCGCCCAGGGGTAGTACCTGCTCGGGGGATATTCCAGGCGTAGAGCCTGCGTCAGCGCCACCCCCTCTAGCTTGCCCGCAGACCCGAATTTGCACCCAGCGGGTCTCGTCAGCCGTATCTTGCTTTCCTAATACCTGGATGAGGGTGCCCGGCAACAGCGTGGTAACGGACTCAGCCTGATCTGGACTGGGCTGGAGCCGCAGCGACTGCGCCACGGTGGCATAGGTGAGGGGCTCCAAACTGGGGGGCGGTGCTGTCGTCACATCGGCAGGAGCAGCGTTCGGCAGATCCGCCGGAACCGGTGGCAAAGGGTCGGGCTGGGCAGAACGTAACCCCGCACCGGAAAAGACAACGGTCACCACCCCCCCGGCGATTCCCACCAGCGCTATCAGCCCCAGCAACACAGGCCAGATCGAGCGTCGTGGCGCTGGGACATCTGGATTTTCAGGGACGGCTAACCGTGTCTGACGGGTGCGAGGGGGCTGGGGCAATCCCGTTTTAGGGCGTTTAGTCGTCTGGGAGCGGCCAGTGTACCCTCGATCGGGCAGCACAGTAACCGGAATCGTCGACGGTGGCTGGTAGCCCCCCACCTGTACCCGCAGTAGGCCAACGGTCACGTTATCGTGGCCATTGTGGGTATTAGCAATCTGCACCAGGGACCGGGCGGCCGCTTTAGCATGGGTCTGCCCGGACAGCAGCGGCAGCAGATCACTCATCCAGAACTGTTCGACGCGATCGCTATCGCTGAGTCCATCGGAGCAGAGGAGAAAGACGCTGTCCTCATCCAAGACAAACCGCTGTACGTTGGGGTATAGCGACGAAGAGTGGGTCATGCCTAGGGCCTGTACCAGCGCGCCAGTGCCGGGTTGATCGGCCATGGCGCGGTAGAAGCCATAGCCTAGGCGAACCTCACGGGCGGCCACATCGTCATCGAGCGTTACCTGCTGACAGCGGTGGGTCGTAATCCGATAGGCCCGACTATCACCCACGTGGGCCAGGTAAAGCTGGGGACCGAGCACCAGCCCCAAAACCACAGTGGTGCCCATACGATCGCGAGCCTGCCGCGATTCCTGATCATTCTGTTGGGCAATTTCATCATTAGCTGCGCAGATGGCTTGCTCTAGGGTCAGGCTGACGGTCACCGCATCCGGATAGGTCTCGGGGTTGGCCAGCAGCGGCTTGAGCTTCTGTTCAATGACCGCCAGCGCCAATTTTGAGGCCACATCGCCACCTTCATGACCACCAATGCCGTCACACACCATCAGCAGCTGGGCCGAGGTGGGCGCTTTGGGAGCGGACTGGGCGTGCTGCACCGTGCCGCTCACCGGGTAGCACGCATCTTCGTTACGTTGGCGGGTGGGGCCTTTATCGGTCATGACAGCCAGGTCACAGGTCATCGTCTGCTGGGGCAGTGCGATCGCAAGTCCCGGTTCTATTGCTTCGACCAGCTGATCTCCAGTTTGAATCTGCCCAGACCGCAGCTGATGGCACAATGCCGTTAAGAAGGCCTGCACCGACCCGTGGGCCGACGTTGCCAGAGGCTGCCACACATCTCCCAAGGTCGCCAACATCGCCGGTTGTCCCGGTGGATCGAGCGGCACCTCTAGCAGCTTAATCATCGATCCATCAACCCGGCACAGGGGTAACTGCAGCAGCGTCCCGGCCACCTGTTCATCACTACAGGGCTGCCACAGCTGGGCGATCTGCCACAGCCACCCCAATTGACGCAGGGGCGTCGCCTGGCCCCAACGGTCTACCAAGCTCGGCATCAACTCCGGCAGCCCCGGTGCGGCTTCAAACAGCGCCGCTTCTTCTAATAGCAGCGTCCCGTCCGACAACAGCGCATAGGGACGCGGCAGGTTGACCGGATGACGGGTCAAAAATAGGTAGGGCCGGACAAAATCCGGCAGCTCTGCTGGCGCATCGTTGGCCACCCCCGGCTGGGTATCTAACACAATGTTTGGCGTGGCCCGCTGGGCGACATAGCGCCCGGCTAGCTGCTGCCCTGGCTGCAAGTCAGCACCGACAACCCACAAATACCGATGCGGGAGGTGATGTTGACAGACTAGACAAACCGTCTGGTCAACTGGGTTCAGGGCCTGACAGCTCGAATTAGGGCAGGTGATCACAGGGGCTCCACGGGGGAGGGTTAAGATGCCGACTCATCCTCGACGACGCGAGGTAGGCCCATACTATAGTTCAGCACACGGCTTTTGAGGTTGTAGCTGATTTGTCCGCTCTGCAGCAGGTCCCGAATAAAATGCTCCAAATCAGACCCAATCCGACGCAGATTGTAGTCCTGCAGGGCATCCCCCTCAGCGGCATCAATCAGACGGTCGAATTCGGCATACACCTGCTTGAGCGCCTCATCCGTCCAGTTAAATTCATTATCTGGATCAACATCGAGGGTGAGTTGGTCGTCGCTCTCAACCAGTTCATTATTTTCAATCGTTGCTGCGTAGATTTGAACGTGGCGAGTGGTGGATTTTAGCAGCATGGCGGCTCAGCAGTTTTGCAAGTTAGGGTAAAACACTGCCATTGTAAACGTTTCCTTGTAGGCGGTTAAGTTCAGTCCGTCCAGATCAGCGCCCCGACAGCAGCACCCGACAGCAACCCCCGCCATCGCCTATGCCCCCCGCCCGCTATTTGAAGCTGGTTCTGATCCGACATGCCGAGTCCCAGGGCAACCGACTGGGGGTGATGGAGGGACAGTCGTCCACGGCCCTAACCCAGTTGGGGGTTCAGCAAGCCCAACGACTCCGGACCGTCCTGCGGTCCGCACCGCTCCCCACCCTATGCCAGACCAGCCCCGCCCTCCGAGCCCTGCAAACCGCAGCAGTGCTCTGCGCCCCACGGCCAGGCACCCACTGGCCAGATCCTAAAGATTCAGACCCTAAAGATTCAGACCCTAGAGCGCGCGAACCTAGCGTGCCGCTACAGACTGTCCCAGCCCTACAGGAAATCCACCCCGGCATTTTTCAGGGCCTGACCTGGGCCGCCGCCGAAGCGCAGTACCCCGATCTCTGCCAACAGCTCTACACGCAGCTCACGTTGGTGCCCATTCCCCAGGCAGAATCCGCCCTCGCCGCCCGACAGCGGGCGCAGGCCTGGCTCGCAGCCTGCCTGGCCCAGTATGGCGCAGGCGATACGGTGTGGGTGGTATCCCACGGGGGGCTATTGCTGCATCTGGTAGCGGTGATTTTGGGGTGCGATCGCACTTGGCAAATCCAGATTCCCAATACAGCCCTATTTGAATTTTGGCTCTCAGATCCGAGTGATCTCACCGTTGATGCGCTCAACCCAGAGCATTGGAAAATCAAAAAATTCAATCAGATCCCCTAACAAACCCCTGACAGAATTACCTTTCAAGCGGGCAGACTGTTACGCAACACTGCGATCCCCTTTACCCAATCCCAATCGAATTTATATATTGATAGATGCTCGCAATGTTCCCCTCTGCTCAATCCGTGTCCCTTAGATCAGCTAGATCAGCCTAAAGATCACCCCGTAGAGTAGCTCAGTCACGTCGTCCCAAGTGTTGCTGCCGGTCATCCCCATAGCAACCACCGGAGGTTCCTTACTATGACCACCATTGCCAACCCAGCCAACGACATCTTCGGTCAGGCGAGAGAGGGTAGCGTTGCCGCCATTATCCAA
>JBCBOC010000289.1:0-5602 GCA_039821475.1 Cyanobacteria bacterium J06632_22
AGGGCTCAACAGCCAGAACTGTCCTAAACAAAGTGGCGAACGCTAGAGTACCGTACTCAGGAGCCTATCCTGTATAGCCTCCGTTACTTTGCTTAGGATATTCCCAGCGCTCAAGTGCCGGGTGTGGTCGTCAATGGCCGCCGTTGTGCGCAAGCCCTTATGGCGATGGCTATAAACGGGATTGCATTCAGGCTGGTGTGGGTCGCTATGCCGTCGAAGGGTGGGTAGCTTCCTTTAATAATGCCGCGAGGTAGCCAGGATAAGAACTTTCGGTGGCCGGGTAAGGTGGCCAAGGCAACTGCCGTTGGGCACAAACGGCTAGGGCAGTTGCGATGTCGACTGGAAATTTTGTCTGATTGGAGAATTTGGGTGACCCAATGCAGGCCCTATCCCTAGCTGGGCAATCGTCTCAACCGGCAATGTATTTAAGATAACTTTTACATTCCCTTAAACTCTCCATCGCCACTTCTTAATACGGGCGATTGATGATGCGCAGGAGAGTTGTTGAGCGATGTGAAGTAGAAACCTGAGAATTTTATAGCAGGTTTCTCATGATGACGAAGTTGGCTGCGCGACATGCGTCTATGAAGTGGCGTGTAGCAGTTGCTAGGTAAGCCTATGGCGCGTTTGCGCTTCGTGGTTTATGGGCGCTTTGTGATATGCGTTCGAGTCATGCTAAGCCGGAAAAACAGACTCAGCGTCTGTGATGACGGGGGTTGTGATGACGGGGGCTGTGATGACATGGCGCGCAGGCGACAGTTCTAAACCGTTGCCCATGGCTCAGCACCTCAACTTTTGTTGATTTAAGACGAGATGCGTGTCCATGAGTACTGCTGAGTCGATGATGAACTTCCGTCAGTCCACCAGTCAAATTGCTGCCCAACCTGCGACTGACCTAACGTATGTGGCTACGCTAGAACAGCTATACAAAGAAAGAACGCTAACGCCCTATCCTGCTGGTCGTAGTATTCCCCTGCGTCGCAATGAACTGTATGTGGTTTGTCGAGGGGTGGTGCAGCTCCATACGATTCATGCGGACGGCAGTGAGACGCTGTTGGGTTTAGTGGGGCCTTCGATGCCGTTGGGGTTGCCGCTGACGAATGTTGATCCCTATTGGGCCACGGCTTTGACCCATGTCGATGTGCTGCCCTTGTCCATGGTAGAGGTCGAAAAGTCTCCGGCGCTCATGGCGGGCATTTTCCCGCATCTGATTCGTCGCCTGCATCAATCGGAAGCGTGGTTAGCGCTGTCGGGTAAGCGGTTGGTCGCGGATCGATTGCGGCAGCTACTGCTATTGCTGGCCCAGGAATTTGGCCAAGTAGAGCCACAAGGGGTCAGGTTGTCCGTGCGTCTGACGCATCATCAGCTAGCCACTATCATCGGAACCACGAGAGTGACCGTGACGCGTTTGCTACGCGATTTTCGCGCTGAAGGATGGCTAACCATACGACAGCGCCAGTTGATTGTGTCACCTAAGGTGCTCAATATTGGCTAATGTCAGCACTAAGCATTAGGGTCGGCGATGACGGTGAAATAGAGCGGTCGTGAAATAGTCGAAGGTCCTTACTTCAAAGGGGCTTAAGTCCAAATGCTACTTCACGATTCACCCATGACTATTTCACTGGCATGACCCAAAATTTAGTTTTGACGCTGTACTAGTGTCGTCTATCAACGCTAGAGCTGAGGGCTGGTGGGGAACAGCACAAGAGATAGCGCAATCGTTTGATTGCTTTGACCATCAACGGCGACAAACCTGATGCGATGCGCTATTTGCTAAGCACTTTCGCCAGCCTCAGTCTGAATTGTGAGGCTTGAGGCTGCACGAGATGACAGCTTTGATTAGCCTGTAATGAGCAGGATAAAGGATGTTCAGGACTGGGTATCTCCCCTGCTGGCATGGGTTAGTTGTACTCAAATGGGCGGCGGTGCTTTGCATACGAGGGTTGGATGCTAGGCACTGTCGCGGGGTGTAGATGTCTTTTCTCCGATTGGTGTAAGCAGACCATCGATACTCTGGCTGCCTTTGCGTTGTTGGTAAGCGGCTATCCCAGTCGGACCTTTCTGCTCAGCCCAGTCAGGCAATGTGGGGCGCTGGCCGCGATAGTCGTACTCTGGGATGCCGAACCCGCAGGAGGTCTGTACGCGTTCTAGGTCGGCAACGATGATTTGCCGACTGCCCGGCAGCATCGTAAAGTGCTGGCTTAAGCCGTTCCATTCTGCATACTCCGGTAATACAGTATGTCCGCGACCGTACAGACGAAGGATCTGGGGTTTGCCGGTGAATGCGCAAAAGAGAAATGTCAGGCGTCCGTTTTCTTTTAAGTGGGCAGAGGTTTCGTTGCCGCTGCCCGTCAGATCCAGGTAAGCTACCCGCTGCGGCGACAGAATGCGAAACGTGTCGAGTCCTTTCGGGGACAGGTTAATATGCCCATCCGCGCTCAAGGGGGCAGACGCGACGAAAAAGAGATGCTGCGCTGTGATGAACGCTTGCAAATCGGGAGTGAGGTTGGGGTAGACCTTGGCCATGACGGGCTAAAATATGAGACTAAATCTTGAAATAGAAAAGTGTTGGCTACTATGCTAACGCTGCTGATTCATTTGCCATTCACTGCTTAACGGATCTATGGCTTCTACACCTGCTTCCAGCCGAATTGCAACTGTCTCTGGGCCAGGGCTGCCCCTGCGAGGCAATGACATCGATACCGATCGCATTATTCCTGCCCGTTTTTTGCGCTGCGTCAGTTTTGATGGCTTAGGTGAGCAGGTCTTTGCAGATGATCGCCAACAGCTGCAGCAGTCGGGTTCGACTCATCCCTTTGATCAGGCCCCCTATCAGGACGCCAAAATTCTTGTGGTAAATCGAAATTTTGGCTGTGGTTCTTCTCGCGAACATGCCCCCCAGGCGATTCATCGCTGGGGCATACAAGCCATTGTGGGGGAGAGCTTTGCTGAAATCTTTTTGGGTAACTGTATTGCGATTGGTATGCCCTGTGTGACGGCGACGGCTGAGATCGTTGCGCAATTGCAAACGCAGATTGAGCAGGGGCCTGATCAGCCGATGGCAGTAGATTTGGAAAACCTGACAGTCAAGTATGGATCTCAGGCGTATGCGGTGACGATGGGCAGTGGACCACGCCAAATGTTTTTGAATGGCACCTGGGATGCTTGCGGGCAACTCCTCCAGCAACGCGATGGTATCCAATCGACGGCAGCAAACTTACCCTATGTTCAATGGGCCAGCTAGGGTCGTCGTATCCTGTTGATCAAGGCGTATTTAGGGTTAGCGTTTGATGCTAAATTAGCCCTCTTTCCAGGTTGAATAGGGATGCTGGACTAAGCTGCTGTTGTAGTAACGGTGATCGCCTGAGACCTCTGGCCCAATCCAAGCAGGGAGTGGCACCGGGTAGTCTTCGGTAGGAATTTCGACCTCAGCGACGATCAGTCCCAGATTATCCCCTAGAAACTCGTCTACTTCCCAAAGTAGATCGCCCATGGAAATACGATAGCGATACTTTTCGATCAGGGGCGGATGACACAGGCTATCGAGCATCGCTTGGGCCTCTAAGGGGGGGATGGCATATTCGAACTCGGTGCGGGTTAGTCCTTGGGTGGGCCCCTTGAGCGTCAGGTATCCTTGCTCGCCAACGAGGCGGATACGAACGGTTTGCTTTCCTTGGGTGGGAATGTAGCCTTGGCGATAGAGCTGGGGTTCTGCCAGGGTCCGCCACTGATCTCCAGTGACAAGAAACTTTCGCTCAATTTCTTGGGGCATGGCTGGTTCTTAAGCAGGAGCATTTAGGTATAGAAAGGCCTCGACTTCTTGGGGGGTGGGTTGGGCTGCGATCGCACCGATGCGAGTTGTCGTCAACGCGCCCACCGCACAGGCATAGGTGACGATTTGGTGGGCTACGGTGCGCTGTTGTAAGCTCCCTATGCCCTGCTTGCAGAGCTGGTTTAGAAAACCGGCTACAAAGGCATCACCAGCCCCAGTGGTGTCTTCCACGTCTACCCTAAACCCGGACACTGTCCCGCCATGGCCGCGTAGCCAATAGCGGCATCCTGCCGCACCAGCAGTGACCAGCACCCCCAATAGGTGGGGATTTTGCTGAGCAATGGTTTCGGGATTGGTCGTTTCAAAGAGCCACTCCGCTTCTTCGGTTGTCAGTTTCAGAAAAGACACCAGCGGCATCACGGCTCTAATGCGATCAGGGGCAGCGGTGGGATGGGGCCAAAACATCGGGCGCCAATTGAGATCCATAAACACTCGCCCCTGGGCGGCCACCACTTGCTGCAGGCAGCGCTCGATGGCGTGACCCGTTTCAGGGTAGGCCAGGCCTAACGTGCCCATGACCAAGTAGCGGCAGTCTGTCAGTAGGGTTAGGTCCAGTTGATTCGCATCGAGGTAAGCATCGGCAAAGCCGTCTGGCTGGGGTTGAGAAAAGCCTGCAAAGGTCCGTTCTCCTCGGATGTCAGATAGAACGTACACCTCTCGAGTGGGGAAGGGGTGGGTTTGGATCCCCCGGTGCTCGACGCCCATATCCTGCATCAGATGGGTCAAAGCGGTGCCCCAACGATCTGTGCCCACTGCACCCACAAATGCCGTGGGAATTCCCAACTTGACTAAGCCGCACGCAACATTCGCAGGTGCTCCACCGGGTAGCTGTAGCCAACGGGTGACCGTTGACCGGGGTCGGCCAGGCTGCTTCGAAAAGCAGTCCACTAAAATTTCTCCGATGCAAACAACCGGCAGGCTCACAGCGAGATTGACCGAATCAGAACAGCGTAATCAAGACAGTAATAGCACGGTATGACAGTCTTCACACGACGGTAGCCAGAACGGCTTTGCACCCTCCACCGCACAACCCTGTTACGCCCTTGGCATCCTCCAGGGGACCAGGTAACTGTCGCCACAAAGGTTTGTGCGCGACGGCGGGCCACTGGGCTTCAATGTCAGGCACTTGAGCGTCAGAGCTGTCTTAAGCAAAGTGGCGGGGCTATATAACTTGCCCTGAGCAGGCGGCCACCATTCAGGTGGCTACCATTGGAGAAGCTTATCAGGCTGGGGCTTAGGGGCGTAGAGTCTGAGGTGATAGAGAGTCTGAGGCGAGATCGGTCACAGTCCAGAGAAGCCTTAGTACAGGCGACGCAACACGTAATCGGTGATTTCTTCTAGGGCTTCTTTCGACTCGGATTCAGGTAAATCTACTAAACAACTGTGGGCTGCTTGGGCATGCTCCTTGGCGAGTTGGCGGGTTCGCTCAATACCATTACTGTTTTGTACCAGCGCAAAGGCCTCTTCAAAGTCACCGGCTTCTCGAAATTCACGCTCGACTAGGGTCACCAGATAGGGCGCATTCTCCATAGCATAGAGGGCGGGCGCGGTTAAATTGCCGCTTTTCAAGTCTGACCCAGCGGGTTTTCCCAGGACCTCATCCGTGCCCGTAAAGTCGAGCACGTCATCCACGATTTGGAAGGCTAGACCAAGATGGCGACCATAGTTGTAAAACTGCTCAATCAAATCTTCCGATACTCCACTCAAGACGCCGACCGACTTGCAACTGTTTGCAATCAGAGAGGCCGTCTTGTAATAACTCTTTTTCAG
>JBCBOC010000642.1:0-2954 GCA_039821475.1 Cyanobacteria bacterium J06632_22
CTTCTACCACTTCTTTGTCTTCGTTAAAAATTTGTCGGTTAAATTCATACACCGGCTCCAATGACTGGTCCTGGTCAAAGTTACGACATAGAGGAGAGAACAGTCGTGTTTTCCGAGCCGAAATTGGAGACGGTGCATTGAGAATGCATAGCCGTCCATCGTTAGGAAAGTGGACTCTCAAAATGGCGGCAAAAGGGAGAAAGACATCAAAGACCCGTAACCATTCAAAGCTTGGCGGAGCCAAGTGCTGCAGCCCCTTAGGAAAATTGCTGACCGTGCTGAGGTACTCCGCATGGACGCGCCCAGGAGTGGTGGTGACGTTATAGCGTGGCACAACAGGATTTTCGCGATCAGCAAAGGCTTTGTGATGCACCCAGGCAAAGTGAGCCACATCAAGAAAGCCTTCCATCTGACGACCTGCAGCCGCCGCAATATCCAGACTGCCCGGCAAAATAGGCTGGTAGCTGGAGTCATTCCATTCGGGGAGTTCTGGCAGGTTCAAGTCCTGCGTACCGTCTCCCGTCAGCGTTGTCCATACCAGTCCATAGGCTTCACGCACCGGATAAGTCTTGAGGCACAGCTTGCTTGGAATCTTTGCCGTTGGGTTGGCCGGGACCAGGGTGCATTGTCCATCGGCACTGTAGTGAAAGCCGTGGTACTTGCAAATAATCTGGTCGTTTTCAACATGGCCCATGCTCAAGGGCACGCCCCGATGCAGGCAGATATCGTTGGCCACTGAGACCCCTGCTGCCGTCCGCCAGATGACGAGCCGCTGGTCCAGTAGCGTAGCGGCTACCGGTGTGTCAGTAATCTCTTTAGCGAAGGCGATCGGGTACCAAAATTGTGCCAATGCGTCCCAATCACGCTCTGCAAATGTACATCCGCGCGGGTAGGGCGGGTGAGCAGTGGCTGCGGCCATAATTTTGCTTCCTTTCTACAAGCTGCTGAAGTCTGGATAATTGTAGCGACTTGAACTCATTCCAGCCGTTCAGTAGAAACCGCTTATGGCTGCTTGTCTCCATCTGGGTTGGATGTAGGCGGATAAACGGTCACCGTGAGGTTGCCATTGACGCGAGCCAGATTTTGCAGTGTCAAAGGGCTGAGTGTAAATTGCGTGGGCTGCGGTGTTGGCAAGGCATCATAGCCAATGTCAAATGTTCGCAGTGTTAGCCGATTCCAACACGCACGAGCGGGAGGTGGAAGTGCGTCTATTAGTACGCAAAAAGACGCGATGCCTGCATCGGCATCAGGTGGGTCGCAGGGCTCTAGATCTAGTTCTAATGTGGCTTGATGGTGCCCTTGCTCTGCCTGATGAAAAAGAATCAGGACAGATGGTGCTAAGGCATCCAGCAGCACGACAAGAGATTCTGATGACGCAATCTCAAGATCAACATTGAGAAAAGACACAGTTAAGCGATGGGCTGCTAAATGGTGGAACTCTCGGGTTGGCAGCGATCGCAAACCCCGTGTACCGTCACCTCATAACTATCGACCTGGAGTCCAGACCGTAGCTGGCTGACATCAACTTGCTGAAACTGCTCCCAGGGCACATCTTCGATGGCACCGCAAGATTTACAGCGAAAGTGATGGTGCAAGTCAACATTGGCATCGTAGCGACGGACACCTTCTTCTAGCAGCACCTCGCGGACTAGCCCAGCGCCCCGCAAGGCCTGCAGGGAACTGTAAACGGTGGCCTGGGAAGAGGTTGGGGCATCCTGATTGAGGTCCTGCAAAATCTGCTCAGCCGTGGGGTGATCTGTACGCCCCAACAAGTTGGAATAAACCGCAAAGCGCTGAGGTGTCACTCGTAGGCGCTTCGCCTTAAGTGTCTGAACGATGGTCTCCGATTGCTGTGACATGACCTACGACCCTCCCCTTATATAGAGGTTCACCAAATTTCATCGCTACATAGAGGCAGCAGACCCCTAGAAAAATGCCAAAGATGTGGCTGCAACACAGCAACACAGACACCGAATGGCCTAGTATTAACCAGCATAGCATTCCTATATAAGACTAGACCGCAGATAATATCCAATATCACTCTTGAAAAAGTCCCACATAAGAATTATTCTGAGTTAGACTGATTACAAGCACGTACAGTAGTGGGCTCACACGCTCGTAATACGCTCGTAGTAACGTTTTGGCGTGCGCTGTGGTCAAAGTCTACTATTCACCTACAGGAGATTTGCATGGCTGTTATCGAGAAGGTCCCCAGCATCGTATTCAAGACTCGCGTTCGTGACGAGTCCGTTGAGGGTCCTAACCCCTACCGCTGGCAGGACACTACCACTGAAGATATCTTCGCTGGCAAGAAGATCGTTGTCTTCTCCCTACCTGGTGCGTTCACACCCACCTGCTCCTCTAACCACCTTCCCCGCTACGAAGAGCTCTCTAATGAGTTTAAGTCTTTGGGCGTAGACGACATCTATTGCATGTCTGTCAATGATGCGTTTGTCATGTTCCAGTGGGGCAAGCAGCAGGGTGCCGACAAGGTGAAGCTGCTACCCGACGGCAACGGCGAGTTCACTCGCAAAATGGGCATGTTGGTGGACAAGTCCAATCTGGGCTTCGGTATGCGCTCCTGGCGATATTCGATGGTGGTCAACGACATGACTGTCGAAAAGATGTTCATCGAGCCTGACTTCGCTGACAACTGCCCCACTGACCCCTTCGAGGTATCCGACGCAGATACGATGCTGGCTTACCTGAAGGGCGAATCTGCCCCTGGCGTTTCTGAGCCTCGCAAAGAATTTGTTGGCTAGCACGCCTTGAGTCAGCTCTCTGGTCCATATCGGGCCACGCCAACGTCTAACGCCCTTGTCTGAACCTCAGCAAGGGCTCAGGCAGGGTCGTTAGACGTTGGCGTGGCCCGATATGGACCAGAGAGCTGACTCAAGGCGTGCTAGCCAACAAATTCTTTGCGAGGCTCAGAAACGCCAGGGGCAGATTCGCCC
>JBCBOC010000780.1:0-2133 GCA_039821475.1 Cyanobacteria bacterium J06632_22
CCCACGCCTGAGAAACTACCCCCTCTGCCTGACATCACACCGGGCGAGCTGCCGACCCTTCAGCAGCTAGGGTTAGCGCCTCAGTCCATTGATGACCGTGCCGTATTGCCTTTCAAAGGCGGGGAGTCCGCTGGCCTAGAGCGTCTACAGCACTACTTTTGGAAAGCGGACCGGCTGAAGATCTATAAAAAGACTCGCAACGGCATGTTGGGGGCGGATTACTCGTCAAAATTCTCGCCATGGCTGGCGCTGGGCTGTCTGTCCCCGCGCCAGGTATACGAAGAGGTGCAACGCTACGAAGACCAAAGCACCCGCAACGATTCTACCTACTGGCTGGTGTTCGAGCTGTTGTGGCGAGACTATTTTCGGTTTGTCTGCGACAAGCATGGTGATACGGTCTTTTATCCCTCTGGGCTGCGCGGCTTACAGGTGACCTGGAAACAAGACTGGGCAAGATTCGAAAAATGGACTGCAGGGGAGACGGGCTTTCCCTTGGTGGATGCGAACATGCGAGAGCTAGCGGCCACCGGATTTATGTCGAATCGAGGGCGGCAAAATGTAGCCAGCTTCTTGACCAAGAATCTGGGCATCGACTGGCGCATGGGGGCCGAATGGTTCGAGTCGCTACTGTTGGACTACGATGTCTGCAGCAACTGGGGCAACTGGAACTACACCGCTGGTGTCGGTAACGATGCCCGAGGGTTTCGGTATTTCAACATTCCTAAGCAGTCGAAGGACTACGACCCCGAAGGGAAGTATGTGAAGCACTGGTTACCGGAGCTGAAGAAGGTGCCGGTGAAGAAGATTCACAGTCCTTGGAAGCTAGATAAAGAAGAACAAAAACGTTGCAATGTGCAGATTGGGGTGGACTATCCGAATCCGGTGGTGGATCTACACAAATCCGTTGAGGCGAACGAGAAGGTCTATAACGCTGCTCGAGAGATTCGACGATAGCCGATCTTCACCTAGCAAACCGTCAACATGGCTCGCTTTACCATCTGACGATACCGCGAGTCACCTTATAGGTCCCGACAAGGGTTGATCCCCCATAGTCTTTCGTTAAGCGGAGCAGGGTATTGTGGAATCCCAAATTGGGGAATGCAGCTTCAACAGCTTGAATGTCAGACTTATCCAACCCTTTTCTCAATAGGCCTTTACTCGCATCGATCCAGTCGGCTTTGCGGCATGCTTCAATGACGGCTTGGTTTGCCCCCTTGTAAGGGAAGATTTTATGGTGCCAATGAATAGCGCCTTGCAGCACTTCAGGGTCTAGCCCCCAGCCATATTTCTCATTATCAGCCAGGGCTAAAGCTTCTGACGGTTCTAGGTACGCTAGCGCATGGTCTGACCAGAGGCCAATATCGTGATAGACAAACGTAGTCTCCACCATCTGCTCATGCTCGGAGGCGTTGCCGAGAAAATGCATGGCATAGGTGATGGCACGATACACGTGATTGCGATACCCCGGGAAGTCTTGGCCCATCATCTGTTGATAAGGTGCCAATAATGCCTCTACACGATGGCGTTCTGGCAAGATGATCATTTCGGACATCGGTACATCCTTTTAGTACTGTTAGTGTTTTCGTCACTCAAATCAACCCATGTGCTTTGATGGCAGCCGCAGCGTCCGTAGACATATTCGACTGCCATATCACCAATGCTTCCGAAGCGCTGCCGATGTCGGGCATCCCTATGCCAGGCTTGCGGATAGTTCGCTCAATCGTGTCACTTCTTCGAATGTCAATGCCCATCCCAGTGCCCCTGCATTTTGTTCAGCCTGTTTAGCCGTCTTCGCCCCCGGAATCGGCACTATATTTCCTTGAGCAATCAGCCAGTTCAACGCGACCTGCGCACAAGTTCGATCATTTGCATTGCCAATCTCTTTTAGGGCCTGAATTAAGGGTTGTATTTTCTCTAAACCCTTACGGCTAAAGCGCGGGTCCAGGCTGCGTGCCCCCGTGGGCTTCTGATAATTTTCCAATGTATACTTGCCGGTCAGTAGCCCCTGGGCCAAGGGACTGTAGGCCAAAATGGTAATGCCCAGCTCACGAGCCGCAGCCAGCACACCGTTGTTCTCAACGTTGCGGTGCAAAAGAGAATACTGCATCTGGTTCACCGCTAAGGGAATGCCCC
>JBCBOC010000016.1:0-16324 GCA_039821475.1 Cyanobacteria bacterium J06632_22
AAAAATCGTTCAACCGGGTCTGGATACACCTGAAACCGAGCAGTGGTGGAATGGGTGAGGTTACGCTGGCTCACCTTGACCCCCTTGGGTTGGCCTGTTGAGCCCGAGGTGTAGATCACATAGGCCAAGTCATCTGGATGCACAGGTAGGCCCAAGTTCTCGGTGGGTCTATCGGTCTCCCAATCTTCTTGGTACAGGCGGGGGCATGCACTATCGGGCAAAGTCACCGCCTGCTGGGTGAGGAGGAGCTGTGGCTGTGTGTCTTGTAGGCAGTAGGACAGCCGTGCTTCGGGGTAGGTTGGGTCAAGGGGAACGTAAGCGGCTCCGGCCTTGAGCACAGCAAGTATAGCCACTACTAGCTCAACAGAACGCTCCAGGCAAATGGCCACAAACGGTGATGAACTTGTGGTGGTTAAGGGGGGGATATAATCGCGAATTTGCCCCGCGAGCTGATTAGCCTGTCGATTGAGTGCCGCATAAGTAAGTGACTGCTGGCCAAACTGTACGGCAATTGCATCGGGTGTTGCCTGGGCCTGGGATTCGATGAACCTGTGGACGTAGCCAGGGGCATCTAAGGTGACGGACGGTGACCGCAGGAATTGCTGCGCTGGGGGCGTAAGTCGTGGCAGTTCGGCCAGCTTGGCTTGGGGCTGTTCGGTAAATGCCGTTAGCAGCATTGTCAGGTGATCTAACAGATTGCGAATGGCACCAGCCTCAAACCGGCCGGTGTCGTACAGCAAGATCAGCTCTAGAGATGTCCCCGGCAGGACCAGCAGTGCCAGGGGGTAGTTGCTTTGTTCGATATAGCGCGCGTTTTCAACGGTAAAAGGGAGATCCGCCGCCGCTGTCGTGGGGTAATTTTCAAAAACAACAATACTGTCAAACAGGTCGCTACCGCTAAGTCCTGTCCACCGCTGAATGGTCTGCAGTGGTGTGATTTCATGTTGTCGTAGGTCCAATAACTGCTGCTGCCGCTGCTGTAGCCAGTCGGCCAGGTAGGTGCTGGGCTCAATCTCCATAGAGACTGGCAATGTATTGATAAACAGACCTACCATTTTCTCTACCCCTGGCATGGTGGCAGGTCGTCCGGATACCACAGACCCGTAGGTCACCTGAGATTGGCCGCTGTAGTGATGTAGGAGTAGCGCCCAGGCCGCCTGTACCAAGGTGTTGAGCGTCAGTCTTTGTTGTCGCGTGAATGTGGTGAGTGCAGTGGTTCGCTGTGGGGTTAACCGTTGAGTGTGTTGCTGGTAGTGGTTAGTTTGCACGCCGCTGGTAAGGGCAGCAGGCAGCGGGGTCGGTGCACTGACGGGCTTTAGCTGTTCTCGCCAAAATGGCTCGCTCGCTGCAATTGATTGCTGCTGTTGCCAGGCGATAAAGTCTCGGTAGGGCCGTCGGGGTGTGGGTCGTTGCCCCTGATACCAGGACAGTAGGTCCTGCCAAATGAGCGGCAGTGACCAGCCGTCGAACAGAAGGTGATGGCTGGTCCACACCAGTTGGGTATGAGTCTCGCTGAGGTGGATGAGTGTGAGCCGCAGAAGCGGTGCCTGGGCCAGGTTGAAGGGATGGGTGCGATCGCACCGCAAAAATGCTTCTAGCCGATCTTCGACATCTTCAGCCCCTCGCCAGTCCAACACCTGCCACGGTAGCGTTACCTGCTGGCGCACCACCTGCAAGGGCTCATCTAACCCCTCCCACAGGAAGGCTGTGCGCAGCACCGGATGGTGATCTATCGTCTGTTGCCAGGCCTGCTGCAGCCGTTCTGCATCCACCGCCCCCTGAAGCTGGCAGGTGTATTGATTGACATAAATGCCTGCTTCGCCCGCCAGGGTGTGAAATAACATCCCCAGTTGGATCGGTGAGAGGGGGTAGATATCCGCAACGTTATCCATTAATGCCCTCCTTGCTGGTCTGCTTGACTGAGCAGTGCCGACAGTTTGTCGAAGGAACGGCTGTTGAGATTTGCCAAGGGAAAATCATTGGCCGTTGGCATTTTGTCCTCGTTCAGAGACCGAATCTGTTGCAACATATCCGTCGCCAATTTCTGGATCACGGGTTTAGCTAAACCGCTATAGCACCAGTCGATCTGGAGCTGGCCGTTGTAAACGTAGGCCGTCACCGATAGGGGATGGCTGAGGGGTTGCCGGGGGCTCCGGGACACCTGAAGCGGGGCTGCCAGTTGAAACAGATGGGCATCGGCCAGGAGGCGGTCCAAGTCTCCCAGGTAATTAAACAAGATCTCGGGTTGAGGGGTTTCAGTGAGCGTCTGGCCAGATTCACCCAGGTAGTGCAGCAAGCCATAGCCAACGCCGTTTTGAGGCACTTGGCGGAGCGCTTCTGTCACCGTATCGAGTGGCTGGTCCCCTTGCACGTTTAGCGTTATCGGGAAGAGGCTGGTAAACCAACCAACTGTGCGGGCCAGTTGCACCCTTGGCACTAGCGTCTCTTCCCGTCCGTGCCCCTCTAAATCGATGCTGATCGTAGATTGCTGGGTGTGTTGGGTAACGGTGAGCGCTAGGGCCGTCAGTAGCACCTCCCGAACTCGCCCTTGGCTGAGAACAGCCTGGGACAGTTCAGTATCGGGGCTGTGGGAGAACGTTTTTGCCGTGCCAGCAGCACCGGGCTCAGCCCCAAAAGGCGTCGTAGCGGTTGTGTCCTGGGACAGCCAGTAGACCTGCTCCGCCTCTGGCAGGTCCACCTGTTGTAATCCTTCTGCCCAGACTTTAAATGGGCTGGTTTTAGGTGGCAAAATCGGCGCTGACGTTTGTGCCAGCTGTTGATAAACCGTGTCTAGATCCCTCACCAAGGTGGTCCAGGACACCGCATCTACCGCTAGGTGATGAATCACTAAGACCAGTTGAGTGCCCTCTGAAAGCTGGAAGAGTCCGGCCCGCAGTAGGTCGCCAGTGGAGAGGTCGAGCTGGGTCTGCAGGGTTGCGATCACACCCTCCAATACCTGCGGCTGTTCGACCAAAGGCAATCCCGTAAAGTCTTGCTGCACCACCGTCACTGCTGGCGCCGTTGGCTGATACTGCTGTTGCCAGCCCGCATCCGTCTCGTAGAAGCTCAACCGTAGACTATCGTGATGGGCGAGCAATACATCCAATGCCCGACCTAACCGTTGAGCCTCCAGGGGCTCGATCACGCCGAGCTGCAGCGTTTGGGTAAACTGTTCGGGGTCAGGGGGGCAGGACGCCCACCAGGCCTGCTGAATCGGTGTTAAGGGAATGGGCCCGGACAGGTCAGTTTCTGTTTCTAGATCGATATCGGCGATTGTGGTGGCCAGGTCTGCCAGGGTGGGGTGCTGAAACACCTGATTGGGCGAAAGCTGGAACCCCAACTCAGACAGGCGAGCCGCAATTTGGATAGCCATGATCGAATCGCCCCCCAGGTCAAAAAAGTTGTCGTGAAGGCCCACCTGATCCACCTTGAGCACCTGTTGCCAGAGCGTGGCTAAGGTCTTTTCTGCGGCTGTTCTCGGTGGGGTAAAGTCAGTAGTGATGTCTGAACGCTGGGACTTGGGGTCCGGAAGCTGAGCAAAATCCACCTTGCCGTTGGGCGTCAGCGGCATTTGCGCCAGAGGGACGAGGTGGGCTGGAATCAGGTTGTTGGGAAGCTGGCTTGCTAGAAAGGTTCGTAACTCAGTGGGCAACACTGCCCCCGTGTAGTAAGCCACCAGTTGGGATTTAGTTGCCGGATCTTCGTAGCCAATTTCTTGGAGAATCGTCTCGACTGCGGTGACGTCAATATCGTCATTTAACTCGTCAATGGCGGCTTCAACTGTTTTGTGGCCCATGCGTACATCCCAACTGTAGGGGAGGGCGTAGTTGTGGTAGCCCCGCTGCTGGGTGTGCAGGTGAATGCCCACATTGTTAATCAGACAGTTGGTGGAGCGGCCCGTGTCTGCGGGACGAACCCACGGCAGCCGGTCCCGCAAAAAGGCCAGCATCTCTGCCAGTTCTACATCGCAGTAGCGGTAAAAGTCGAGAATCTCCACCGCTTCAAAAATCTCGTCTGACTGAAACACGTCCACATCCAGTAGACGCGACACGGCATCGTCTGTGCGGTGATAGGCCTTTCTGGCAGCCAAAACGGTCTCATCTATCTGTTGAACGGAAAATTCTGTTTGGCCAAACAGCTCGGTAAACCATTCTTCAGTCAGGCGTGTTTCAAAAAACTGCCCTCGCGACAGCCCTGTCACAATGGCTGGAATGCCCCGCTGGTAAGCCAACTGCATGCTCAGAGTGTAGATAGTCTTAAAACAACCGTTGCATACATTGCAGAAGCGGTTGAGGCTATCAACAAAAATCTCGTTCATGGCCGGTGTGGTGCCAAACTCGTGATCGACGTCCAGGGTCGTGACTACCCGACGAATGTTGTCCTTGGCTTGCTCTGAGATATAGCCGTTGTCTAGGGTAAAGGCAAAGACCCGAAAGCCCATGTGCACAAGCTGGGCCAAGGCATAGGTGCTGTCCTTGCCACCGCTGAGCAGCATCATGCAGTCGTACTCTCCCCGTTTACGCTGGCTCGTGGCGGCTAATTTCTTCCTAAATTCTGATAGGGGACGGAAATAGTCTTCTGTGCGGTGTTTGTAGGTTTCATAGGTGCGACAAATGTCGCACACGCCCTCTTCGTCAAAGCGGATGCCAGGATAGTTAGACGCGATGCCGCAGGTGGTGCAGTAGGACAGCGTTTCAGGGGACGCTGGCGCCGGGTGGTGGGACTGGAGGCGTGTAACGGTGGTGGACTGAATGGCAGGATGGGTTGCGATCGCACCTTCAATTTCTCCGAGTTCCACCCGAGTGCCATGCACTTTGACCTGTCGATCTCGCCGCCCCAGGTAGGTCAGCTGTCCCGCTTCGCTCCAGCGGCCCAAGTCTCCGGTGCGGTACAGCCGTACGTTGTGGTAAGTGACAAACTTCTCTGCGGTCAGCTTGGGCTGGTGCAGATACCCCCGCGCTAGTCCTGGCCCGCCGATACAGATTTCCCCAACAGATCCTTGGGGAACTAAATTTAGCCCTTCATCTAACAGATAAATTTGGGCACCTGCCGCGGGTTGACCGATTGGGACAGAAGCGACCCCAGAGGGATTTGGCAGATGGCGGTGGATCATGCAGCCCACCGTTGCTTCGGTGGGGCCATACTCGTTGTACAGCTCGATGGTGCGTTCACTGCCCGCCAGAATGGCATCCGCCAGCCCAACTTTCAGATCTTCTCCGCCGAGAATTAGCGTCTTCACCCGTGACCCTAGCCCCATGCCCTGGATCAATGCTAGATGGGATGGCGTTAGCTTAATCACGTCCACAGCATTATCTTGAACAATGCGCTGGAGCGACAGATCGATGGCATCGCCCGTTTCTGGATAAATTACAATCTGCCCGCCGGACAGCAGCGGCACATAAAGAGACGTGACCGTCAGGTCAAAGGTGAGGGGAGAGAACAGCGGAAAGGCCAGGGCACGGCCCCGCACGTACTGGTGAATGGCCCACTGCACATAGTTGAGCAGGCTGCGATGCTCGATCTCCACCCCCTTGGGCTGTCCGGTGGAGCCGGACGTGTAGAGAATGTAGGCCAGTTTGTCCGCAGACGGTGCTGGCATATTCTCGGAGGGAAACGCACTCAAGTCGAGCTGGTCAAGGGCAATTGGGGTACCGAGGTGTGGCGTCAGCACTGCCCCAGCAATAATGTCCTCATCCGCTGACCGGGTCAGTACCCAGCGGACCTGTGTCTCTTGGAGAATATGCGCAATCCGTGCGGTAGGGTGGCTAGGTTCTAGGGGCACATAGGTGCCACCAGCCTTGAGCACGGCCCAAATCGCCACTAGCAGGTCTGGGGAACGCCGCAAACAGACGCCCACAGGCATCTCGTGAGTAACCCCTTTCCACCGTAGGTAGCGTGCCAGTTGATTCGCTCGGCGGTTGAGCTGGGCATAGGTGAGCCGCTGTTCCCCGCAGATTAGCGCTGTCCGGTCCGGCGTCTGCTCAGCTTGGGCTTCAAACTGTTGAACCACTGTTTCAACGGGGTCTGGATAGCGAACATAAGCCTCCGCCAATTGAGTGAGCTGGGCCCGCTCTGTTTCGTTGAGGAGTGCAACGTTGGCGATGGGCTGATCGAGGTTGGCGAGGGCCGCATCCACCAGGGCCAAGAAGTGAGTGACGGCCCGGTCCTGCAGTGCGGGCTCAAACAGGTCACAGTTCCAGTCAAAGTGCAGTTGCAGGCTACCTCGCTGGTCAAAGTCATGTACCTGCAGGCGCAAATGGTGTCGAGGATCGCCCGCCCCGGGATGAATCCACTTTGACCGCACCGCCCGCCCGTCAAAGTCGGGCAGTTGAGCGTGAATAAAATTCAACACAACGTTCACGTCCCGGCCGGCCGCTGCGCTTGCCCCAGGCTGGGCATAGCGCAGCAGCTGACCGCTGGCGGTTGAGGCTTTCTCAAGCAGGCTGGCAAAGGTCTCGTCAGGGGCAATGTTGGCCTGTAGTGGAAACAGCTCAATCAAAACGCCGATCGTCTCTTTCAACAATGCCGTAGGGCGACCGTGGGCTGGGGTGGCAAAGGCCACGTTGTCTTGCCCGCCGACCCGATGCAGATAAGCCAGGAGAACGGTGGCAAACAGGTTAAAAAGGGAAAGCTGGGGCGTCAGTCCGCCAATTTTGGCGGCAAGCTGCTTGAGCTGAGCCGTCCTCGCTGGACCCAGTTCACAACAGACACGGCGCGTTTTGGAGGACACGTTGGCAACTGTGCGCTGATACAGCTCAACGGCGGTGGCCTGTTGCTGTTGCCAATGCCGCATTGCCCGCGCCGACGGTGGGGGGAGACCGATTTCGGCATAGGCCGGTCGCCCGGTTGCTTGCGAGAGTTTGCCCTCTACTGAAAGGCGGTAGTTTTCTGCAACGGCCTCATAAATTCGCTGAACCGAGACAATGTCAGTAATGAGATGATGCTGGTTTAGATACCAGGCCCATCGGTTCGCGCTGAGGCGAACCAGTGCCGTATCAAACATCGGCTGAGCGAGATCGAAACGTCGCTGGCTGCGAACTTCGGCCCACTGTTGAACGGCGGCATCGGGATCTTGCTCGGCGCTCAGGTCGAGCACTGCAACAGCGGCCTCAACCTGGGGTAAAACCTGACGCCGGGGGGCATGCTCCCCGTCATGAATGACCATTCTCAGGGCATCGCACCGCTGCACTAGGGCATCAAAAGCAGCCTGAAAGTGAACCGGTTCAACCTCACCCGCCAGCGTAAATAAGAACGCCATATTGTACAGCGGTGACTGGGGGGCGAGCTTTTGCCCCAGCCACAACAGTCGTTGGGCCGTGATCAGCTCACCGTCAGAAGAGGAAGAAACGTTAACCGTAGGACGAGAGATCGCAATCATAATCTACAAGCTCCGACTCGCCAGATAAGCATCAATGGCCTTGATGGTTCGAAAATGGGTAATGGTGATGTCTGACTGAGGCACCTCACAATCAAAACGATCTTCTACAAAGGCGACGAGCTGCATGACCCCCATTGAGTCAATAATCTCGTCACCCAACAAATCGTCGTCGGCTTCCACTTGCACGCGATCGTTGAGCAGGGTTTGGCTAATGTACTGTTTGAGAATGTCTTGATTGTCCATTGGTGTTGGGGCTGCTATTAAGGAATCTCTTGGGGCAGTGGTTAGAAAATAAGAGACTAGGAATGGGCTGGCACTGGTCGGGTTGGGGGCTCAGTCTGGTGTGTTTCAGATTGGTGTGTCTCAGATTGGTGTGTTTCAGAGGTTTGCGCCCTAGTTTGAAGTGCCCGTCGGTCAATTTTGCCGGTGCCCGTACGCGGGAATGTGGCCATTACGTCGATCGCTTTGGGCACGGCATAGCTGGGCAACCGCTCTGCCACAAATCTCAGCAGTTTCTCTTGCTCCACCATCGTGTCTCCTTTCAATATCACTGCGGCGGCCACTTGCTGGCTGCCTGCGGCTTGGGCGACCCCATAGGCGGCAGCTTCCTCAACCTGAGGGTGAGACACCAACGCCGCTTCTACCTCGTCTAGCTCGACCCGGTAGCCCCGCGTTTTAATTTGTCGGTCTTTGCGACCGATAAACTGATAGTTACCGTCTGACTGTTGTTGTACTAAGTCGCCCGTACGATAAAACACCGCAGGCTGGTGGGCCACTTCACAGCGGTAAAAGGCCAAATCATTAAGGTCAGACTGCCGCCAATAACCCGCCATCATCGTAGGAGTGCGCACTACCAACTCACCGATCTCCCCTGGAGCAACGGGCTGGTCCTGGTCGTCCAGCACCTTCTCTTCCGCATTGGTCCAGATTTTGCCGATGGGGGCCACCGTGGCGGGAATGGTATCGCCTTTTGCCAAAGGCGGTACATGGTAGTAGCTACATTGGTTGATCTCGGCCGGACCGTAGACGTTACTAAACCGGGTTTGGGGTAACTTTTCCATGAGCGCGTACATGTACTTGGCTGGGTAGGGCTCACCGCCGAACAGCACCCAGCGCAGCGAGGTTAAATCCCTTTCTTCTAGTACGCCTCGCAACAATAATTGGATTAGGGCAAAGGGGACGGAATACCAGATGGTCAGAGCTTCGTCCTGGGCCAGTTGGGAAAGGCTAGCAGGCACTTTGGTATAGGCCTCTGGAATAATGACGGTGGTGGCCCCCACCAGCGGTCCAGAGAAATAATCCAGGGTGGACATATCGAAGTGCAAGGGGGAGTGGTTGCCCAGGCGATCTTGAGGGGTGAGCCCGTAGGTGTGAGCAGCCATTTGGGCGTAGCAAAGGCCGCTACGGTGGGTGTGCATAATGCCCTTGGGCGTGCCGGTAGATCCAGAGGTGTACATGATGTAGGCCAGATCCTGCTCCATGGCAGGCACCGTTGGTGCCGTGTCACTGGGGAATACTGCGGACCAATCGCAGCGTGAGAGGGTTGTCTTTAATGCGGTTTCTGGGGCGATTTCTGGGGCGATTTCTGGAGCAAAACTGTCCGGTAAACCCAAGATAAATTCGAGACCAGGGACGGCTGCCAACAGCTCTGGCATGCGCATGCGTTTAGATTTTTGGGTGATCAGGTGCCGAATGCCGCAATGGTTGATGGCATAGGCCGTACGGGCGACGGGCGCGCCAGGGTCTAGGGGCACGTAGGCCGCACCGGCTTTCCAAATACCGTAGAGTGCGATCGCACTTTCTAAACTCTTGCTCAGGTAAATTCCCACCCGGTCACCGCGCTGTACCCCCTGCTCTACGAGCAGTTGGGCTAGGCCGTTTGCCCGTCGCCACAGCTCCGCGTAGGTGAGCCCGGCTCCGTCATAGCGAAAGGCGTCGCGGTCGGGAAACTGCTCTACGGAGCGGTCTAGAATATGAGACAACAAATATCGCATTATGCTCCCTACAACCCTAAAGACCGCGCAATAATGTTGCGCTGAATATCCGACGTCCCCGCGTAGATCACGCCCCCCACGGCATCGCGCAAATCTCGCTCCACCTCAAACTCTGTCAGATAGCCGTTCCCGCCATGGATGCGCACAGCATCTAACCCTGATGCCACAAAGCACTCGCTCAGGTATAGCTTTAGCAGTGCCGCCTCTAACATGGCCGGTTGTTTTTTCTCTTTTAGCCAGGCCACCTTATAGAGCAGCAGCCGTGCCGTTTCTAGCCGCAGTTTCATGTCCGCCACTCGGTTAGATACAGACTGAAACTTGCCGATGGGCTGGCCGTACTGTTCCCGTGACTTGGCGTAGTCCACTGTTTTCTCCAGCTGCCGTTCCATCGTTCCGAGTTCACTGGCCAGGTTAAAACAGCGGTCATACTCCAAAGAACTGTGGGAAAAGCTAAATCCCGCTCCCTCGGGTCCCAAACGATTGGCCTCGGGGACAAAACAATCCTCAAAGAAAATCTCCCCAAAGGGCGCCGTGCGTAGGCCCATTTTCTCTTTGACCGGTCCAGTGGAGAATCCGTCACAGGAGCGGTCTACCAAAAATGCCGTCACCCCCCACTTGCCCAGGCTCGGGTCCAGGGTGGCAAACACCAGTGCCAGGTCACAAATCGGTGCACAGGTGACAAACTTTTTACGCCCATTGAGCCGGTACCCCCCGTCACACTTTGTCGCCTCGGTCTTAAGGCTGTACACGTCAGAGCCAGAATTCGGCTCTGACAGGGCATGGACACCAATCATATTGCCTTTGCACAGGAGCGGCAGGTAGCGCTGTTTTTGGTCTTCGTTACCGAACTGTTCCAGTAAAATCTGCACCGTCCACATTTGCGCATTGAGGGCCAGAGTGAGGCCATTGTCCTCACAGCCATAGCCCATGGCCTCCATGGCCAGCACTGCTGTCATAATATCTAGCGCGGGCGAGCCGCTGTAGGTCTCTGGCATGCACATGCCCTGAATACCGAACTCAGCGCAGCGCTGCCAGTTCTCCCAGGAGAATTTACCCTGGTGATCGCGCTCGACCATATCGCCGTTGAGCGTTCGGGCAAAGTCAACCACCCGTTGTTTGAAGGTAAGCTGCTCTGCTGACCAAGAGAAATCCATTGCCTACGCTCCTGTTACAACGCTGTTCGACCCAACCGTGCCCGGAACAAAGCTGTAGGGATTTTTCACATCTGCTGCAACACTTTCTAAGGCCATCCAAGTGCCCAAGCCGAGTTCATCGGCGTAGGCCAACATCAGATTCATGGCTGTTTGGTCTTCCAGGGCAAATCCGGTGGAGTCAAACACGGTCATCTGCTGCTGGTGGGCTTTATATGCGGCAGGGGATTTCACTAGCTCGAACAGTTCTGGGCCAATCTGGCTGCGGTCCTCGAACTGCTGACATTCCCCTTCTAGCAGTGCCTGCTCGTAAAAATCAGGACATACCAGGCTTTGCTCTAAAACGCTCAAGGGGATTTCTGTTTTTCCTGGGAAATCGGCTCCCACGGCATTGATATGTAAACCCGGTTTGAGTCCCTGAGCTGGGATGACCGGCCCAGCCTCCACATCTACCGATGTGGCTGTACAGAGAATGTCGGCCGCCGTGGTCACCTGGACTAGGGGAGCCGACTCAATCCGTAGGTCTAGCTTGAGCACGGCGGCCCGCTCTGCGAAAGAGGCCATCACCACCGGGTCAGTGTCGTAAACCAGGACATGCTTCAAGTCGAAACGGCGAGATAGGGCATGCAGCTGTGTGATGGCTTGGGCCCCGGCTCCCACCAGCCCCAGCGTCCGACTGTTGGGCTGGGCCAAATATTGGCTTGCGATCGCAGATGCCGCGCCGGTCCGCAGCGCTGTCAAAAACGTCCCATCCACAACCGCCAACAGCCTCCCTGACGTAGGATCATAGGCTGAAATCGTAGAGAGCACCGTCGGTAGCCCATAGAGCTCCGGGTTTTGGGGGTGGTAGCCCACCGTCTTGACCACAATTTGCTGGGTTTTTTGCAGCAGTGGCATCCACTCTACTAGCCCCACATGGGGGGTGCGATAGTTAAATCCAGACCGAATCGGGACAACCGTGTTGTGGTTGTCAAACTCTAGAAACGCCTGGGTCAGTCGCCCAATCATTTCATCCATCAGTCGGTCCAACCCGACCCGTTGAGCAATGAGCTGTACATCGTCAGCGGAAAGTAACCGAGTTTGGGGACGAGAGTCAGGCATTCCTGCAGTGTGTGTAGGGGCACTAACGGATGTGTCAGATGAGCGTGGTAGCAATGCAACCATGGACAGCCTTGTGACGAAAGAACGAATAAAAAGTGCGGAAGATAACAATCTGAGACGTGATGTCTTGACCCCGCCTAGACCTAGCGTTGTCCGTAAAGTCGACGATGGGTTTCGCTTGGGACGGTGTTAAGTCGATCCGCTAAAACAGCATCTCCAAGGCGGGCCTCACCTGTAAGTTGATATCGAACGCCCGCTCAATAAACCAGTACAGTGACACGGCCCCCAATAGAACACCGCCCGTTTGTAGGGCAACCCGCCGATAAAGGAACTGCTTACGGATCAGATACAGCAGAGGAAACACCACAGCAATGATGGCAAGCTGGCCAATTTCAACCCCCAGGTTGAAACCGAACAGTGACAGCAACGCGTATCGACTGGTCACGCCCAACTCCGCCAGTACATCGGCAAAGCCAAATCCATGGAACAGCCCAAACAAAAAGATAATCACCCAGGATCGACCCCGAAAGAGGGGGATAAAGATATCTACCGCCGCTAAGCCAATGGATGCCGCGATGATTGATTCCACCAAACGAGAGGGGAGATTGACCCAGCCTAAGGTGGCTAGGCCTAGGGTAATGCTATGGGCCACTGTAAAGGCTGTTGCAATCTTGATGATGTAAATCAAGGCTGTTGAAAACTTACCGACAGGCTGCCAGCGAGAGTCTTCTCTGCGCAGTACTGACGGTAGCAGTAGTGCTACTAGGAAAAGAACGTGGTCAATACCCTCCAGGATGTGTTCAATGCCGAGACCAACGATTGCCGTAAACCCTTGCCATATGCTGCCAGAGGTTAGATCTAGGGTACGGACCTGTTCAGGCTGGTTAAACACCAACAGAGCATTGGATTCGTTGGCAAAGGTGCCCGTCTTCCAGTTTTCTTCGATGAGCAGCAGGTTGGTGTGTTGCGGCTCATTGGCCAAAATGACATCGTACTTGACCTGTAGCTCATCGGGCAGTGTCTCAAATCCTTCGACGGTGTAATTTAGTAACAAAAACTGGGAGAACGTTGTGTTAAGAAAGCCAAAATCCTGGAAGACTGCGGTGCAGGACTGGGGGGCGCAGTCGATGCTGAGGTGCTGATCAACGTAGTTTTGGATGTCTGCTAGCTTGGGCTCAATGTCTGTCGCCCGAACTCTTTTGTCTGTGGGGAGTCCTAAACCTGCGGCATTATTTAAGCTTTCGACAGGGATTTCTGCTCGAGCAGTGACGCTGCTTTCACCGATTTGGAAGTAAAGATAGCTTTGACCTTGGGCATGGGCAATCACGCGTGAGCCTGAACTGATGACGATTAAACAGACACAAATGGCACCAACGATCCGAGCGGTCGTGGACCGCAACAGTTTACTAAACATGGTTGCTTCAGGAGATGAAATAGAGCTTCAGCATTAAACTGTTCAATCAATCAGTGAATTACTTTTGTTGAGAGACAGACTTGGCGAGAGCCGATTTTTATGCGTGTTCGGTGGATGGGGGTTGGAACGTTCTCAGATAGATGCCCTTAGATGAGCGTCCTCAGATGAACGTCCACACGTGGGCATTTACGAATAAGTATCCACAGATAGACATTCAACAGGTTAAAGGTGCCTGATGTGTGTACAACAATACGCGCCAACAACCTCCCAATGCGGAACCATATCCTTTTTGGGAAAACCGTTGCGGGTGTTGCGTCTACAACTCGCTAGATTTCAGTACTCTTTCTCAAGAGTTTTCCAACGTTGACCGCATTGGATTAAACCTTGGCCCTGTCCAGAACTGATGTTTCCCAGAAAGGGAAAGCGACAGATTTTGACTTGGAGGTGGTTCAGCGCATTTCAAAACCATCTTGTATCGAGAACGATATGTTTAATGGCTTTCAACAAATGCCCCTGCCTAGCAAAGCACTAGAAGAGAAAATTTTCCCATACTCAGTGGGCATTAAAAACGTTTACCAGAAACTCCAGGCACCTATAGGCTCTCAGTGAAATTTGACCCCTCAATAACGCTGAGTTTTGTCGATATTTCACGGATGAAAACAACATTGGATCAGGCTACTTGAAAGTATACATGAGATGCATAATCCCAGAAAACTCTAGGGTTTACCCCAATGACAGACTTTCTGCAGCTAGAACCGCCGAATGTCATAGGTAATTACGGGTAGTGGGGGGGATTGGATTTAAAGTCGCGTTTAAAGAGCAGATGAAGGTTACTTGAAGCTTACTTAAAGCTCGGGATGTTGTCCGGATGTATTGACGAGGGCGTTGCTAGCCCCCTGAAGGGTGACGCGTTATAGGCCGTCATTGCGTCTTAGGTATCGTTATCCTAAGCCTCGTTTGATCAAGTACCCCAGTGCCATCAATATTGCGATCGCACCTGCGCCGATGCCAATGGGGCTGGGCACCCAAAAATCTGCTTCGATGTGGGTGATTTGCCCCGGCTGCAGTGGCCACACCACCTCGCGCCCACGTCCTACCCCGCCCACTTGAGACACGACCCCCCAAGGGGTCACTAGGTGAAAGGCCAGGTTCAAAACGCGCCAGTCTTGCCGATTAGTGCTCGGTCCCGGTAGCGAAGTTAGGTCAATATCTAGAGCTAGCTGATTGCGTAGCGCTAACACCCGGTTTTTCTGTCTGAGCTCTAAATGCGATGTGAGCTGTGGTGAGCCAGGCAGCTGACTCAGCGCCGGATTTTCTTCAGTATCGAACAGCGCGTTGTAGGTCTCGCTCAGGTCTGTACCATTATTGAAGGGCACCGTCACCTGCACCGTACGAGCATCGACAGTTTTAACCTTGCCGCCCTGTAGCCTGGCCCGCTGGTCAAACTGTCGTAGCCACTGCCGCGCCTTGTCTGGGTTGAGCTGCGTCACTTGCTCACTCAAGTGGAGGGTTTGTGTGAGAGTGCCGTGGGTTTGGCTGTCGAACTGAATGCCCAGGTCGTAGTCTACGCAGCCCGTTAAGCACAGCACTAACGCCAGCAATACCAGCCGCTTGATTAGCTGAACCATAACAGTCCTCCCAGCACCAGCGCACAGCCAATCAACGCCACCCAGACAAACTGATTGTCTTTGGTATTTACCTGGCTGAGGTCTAAAGGTTCGGGGTCAGGCGCTAGGCGACGCATTGGGCGATTGGGGGTATTCGTCACGTACTTAGACTGAGTCAGTTTATAGTCATTGCCCCCCTCGATACTGCCTAAATCCGGAATTTTGCTCATCCACTCCGGCTTCGTTGCCAGTTCCGGCGCCTGCAAAATGTAGGCCAGCCGTTTAGCCTGCTTGCGGGTTTCGGGATCAGGATGCTGGGCTAGGGCCTGACAGGTCATCACAGCTTGGTTGGCTTCCCCCACGGCAGCATAGGCATTGGCCAACCAAAGCTGCACCTCACCACCCAAAATGCTACCCTTCCCCGTCAGGGCCGTAGCGCGCTCGAACTGTGTCACGGCCTGTCGGTAGTTGCCCCGCTCAAAGGCCTCTTTGCCCGCTGCATAAGCCATCTTGGCTTCGTCCTGGTCACTCATACCCTGCTCGTTTCAATCCCTGATATTTTATGGCATTCGTCGCGCTGATAAACCGCGTTCAGTTTGAGACCGTTCGCCTGTCCTACGCTGGCCAAAGTCGAGCGTTAAGCTTCGAAACTGAAACAAAGCCAGGCGGCGCTATGATTGGGGCCGAAGCAGAGAGTAACGAACAGTGGACAAGCAAACGATCATTCAAAAATTGGGGCTAGTCGAGCACGTTGAGGGGGGCTACTTTGCCGAAACTTACCGGGCCACAGCGACCCTGACGACAGAACGGGTGGGGCAAGACCGCAATGTCCTCACCTCTATTTATTATTTGCTCACCGACGATCGCCCCATTGATCACCTGCACAAAAATAAGTCTGACATTCTCCACTATTTCCAGGCCGGTTCGCCCATCACATATCTGCTAATTACCCCTAGTGGACAGCTAGAGCGCCACGTTTTAGGTCTGAACCTGGCCGCTGGCGAGGTCCCTCAGCTCTTGGTCCCCGGCGGGTACTGGAAAGCTGCTGTACTAGAGTCTGGCGAGTACGGTCTGCTGGGAGAAGCTGTTGCCCCGGGTTTCGATTATCGCGACATGGAAATTGCCAAGGCTAAAGCCATCAAAGCTGACTTTCCCAATTTATGGGAACAAATGGCCCCTTACGTCAGGGCATAATCTGCCGCCCGCTTCCCTTATCCTCTTGAATGCAAAATGTCTTTATCCACCTACCAAATCACCGTTCCCCCACTCATCCGCGCCCTCAACAACCTGATCGGCATCCTCGCTAAAGGGGCTGCCTATGCTGAAGCCAAGAGCATTGAGCCCAGTGTGTTGCTCAATACTCGCCTGTTCCCGGATATGTTCCCCTTGACGCGACAGGTGCAGATTGCCGCAGATGTCGCTAAACGCGGTACTGCCCGCTTGGCAGAAGTAGAGCCCCCTAGCATGGACGATAATGAGACCACTTTCGAAGAACTTATTGACCGACTGACGGCAACGATTGAATATCTGGAAACATTCACGCCAGAACAGTTTGACGGTGCAGAGGAGAAAATCATCAGCCTACCCGTCCGAGGGGAAACCATGAGCTTTGATGGTTATCGCTTTCTATTTGGTTTTGTTCACCCCAATGTGTACTTTCACGTCACCACTGCTTACGA
>JBCBOC010000356.1:0-4895 GCA_039821475.1 Cyanobacteria bacterium J06632_22
TATCTCCGGCCGGCGATGGTTGGTGGCCCATTTCCATCATGGACCGCTACATCGCCCGAGAACTGACGTTTCCCTTCCTATTCGGGGTCGGGGCATTTTCCTCTATCGGCGTATCCATTGGCGCCCTGTTTGAACTGATTCGTCGGGTCACAGAATCCGGACTGCAGGTCTCCCTAGCCGCACAGATTTTTTTGCTGCGAATGCCCGAATTCATTGTGCTGGCATTTCCGATGTCAACGCTGTTGGCCACCATGATGACCTTCAGCCGTTTCTCGGGAGATAGCGAGCTGATTGCACTGAGGGCCTGCGGCATTAGCGTGCGACGCATCATTGCCCCTGCCGTGGTCCTGAGCATCTTTGTCACCGGACTGACCTTTGTTTTTAATGAGGTGATTACCCCAGCGGCCAACTATCAAGCAGCCATCATGCTGGAAACTGCGCTCAATGCGGAACGTCCGCCCTTCCAAGAGCGCAACATTATGTATCAGGAGTTTCAACCCGCCAGCGACGGCGATGGCGAAGAACTGGGTCGCCTATTCTATGCCCGTCGCTTCAACGGGGAAGAAATGCTGGACTTAACCATTCTAGATTTCTCTCAGAATGGCTTAGCCCAGATTGTCAGTGCCGACGCGGCAACCTGGAACTTCAAGGACAACCTTTGGCACTTTTCCGACGGGACGATTTATGCCGTTTCTCCCGATGGCTCCTTTGGGCAAATCGTTAAATTCAACGAGCAAGAACTTCAACTCCCTCGCGCACCCTTAGACTTGGCCTCGCGCAACAAAAGCGACACAGAAATGAACATCGCCGAGGCCACAGAGTACCTTAAAATCCTTCGCCAGAGCGGAGACGAGCGCAAAATTCGGACCTGGGAACTGCGCATCCAGCAGAAATATGCCATTCCCATTGTCTGTGTTGTGTTCGGCATCGTGGGCTCGGCCTTGGGCATTCGCCCCCAACGCACGAGCCGCGCCACTAGCTTCGGTGTCAGTATCGTGATTATTTTCGGCTACTACTTGCTCGGGTTTGTAACCGATGCGATGGGCAAAGTGGGCACCGTCAGCCCATTTGTAGCGGCCTGGCTTCCCCCCATGCTGGGACTTCTAGCAGGCATCTTCCTAGTGACAAGAGCCTCTAAATAGGCTTAACGAGTAGCGTTAGGCCTGTAGGCCTTGGCTATCTCCTTAGCTATCAAAGTCCTGGTAATACTCGCTATTTCCTGCTCTCCGACTGCGTTCGTCGAATCGCTAAGGACAGTTTATAGCGCTGAAAGCCTTCATTCTGAAGTTCTTCGACGCAGTCGAGCGGGTTTACCACCCCTTCAACTGCCATATGCGCCCGAACCTAACGGACAGAACCTTACAAGCGGGGCCCAATTTCCCAGGGGCGATAGCCCGCACGAATACAGCGGGTTAAAGACTCATCCACAGACAAACCTGCCGCACCCACCAAATCAACGACGCAAACACCGTAGCGCTCGGGCAGCAGACTGCGTCCACAAAACGTATGGGCAGACAGAGAAGGGGCATCCAGCAGACTATCGTGAATATTAAGCGTGCAGTTTGCCACTTCATCAGGGCGACGAGAGCGCTCACAGACATTCAGCGCATCAGCCGCCGCAATCCCCGTAGCGTCAGATACTTCGACAGCACAGCCACTCAGGTCGCTAGGATAGCGAGAAGCTGCGCAGGCGGCTGTAGCTGATTCTCGGGAGATGCCCGCATCCAATAGGTCTGCGGTACAGGCAAAAAAGGCGTCATCGGCAGCATTGCCGGGCTGAACTGCCACGGCAGCCAATGTCAAAGCGGAGAAGGGCAACACAGACAGGAGGCGAGCATGACGCCACAAACCGAGGTTGAAATTAGCCATAGCAAAGGTGGAGTAACGGTAAGCGGTAACAAATGTTGCAGTCAGTGAAGCAGAACGAAGAATATTAATGATTCTAAGGGATCCACCGAAGAGGCTCCAGCACAGTTACAGGTCTCATTTGCGAGCTAGCCATACTGCCGCAGAAAACGGACCATCGACACGACCTTCAAGACCAGCAGACGGGCATTAAAACCCAACAGAGTTCCCACGGCGTGTCCCTATCTAATCTACAGTTAAGAGGTAACTAACGATTTAACTGCAACAGATCAAGTCGCGCTTCAGATTCCGTTGCGCTACACCGCCTACCGATACACAGATAACACGAGGGTATTCATATGCATCTGAGTGATATCACTCACCCAAACCAGTTGCATGGCCTGTCTATTGCCCAACTTGAGGACATTGCCCGCCAAATTCGAGAAAAGCACCTCGATACAGTGGCCACCAGTGGCGGGCATCTAGGGCCAGGATTAGGGGTCGTAGAACTGACGTTGGGCCTTTACCAGACCTTAGACTTGGACCAGGACAAAGTGGTTTGGGATGTGGGTCACCAGGCCTATCCCCATAAGCTCATTACCGGTCGCCACGACGCATTTCACAGCCTGCGCCAAAAAGATGGCGTCGCAGGCTATCTAAAGCGCTGTGAAAGTCCGTTTGACCATTTTGGCGCTGGCCATGCCTCCACTAGCATTTCTGCTGCGCTCGGGATGGCTATCGCCCGCGATCAACAGGGCAAGAACTTCAAAGTTGCCGCCATTATTGGCGATGGGGCCCTAACGGGCGGTATGGCACTAGAAGCAATCAACCATGCCGGCCACTTACCCAATACCAACCTGCTGGTGGTTCTCAACGACAACGAGATGTCAATTTCCCCCAACGTTGGGGCAATTCCTCGATACCTCAACAAAATTAGGTTGAGCCCACCAATGCAGTTCCTCTCGGACAACATTGAAGAGCAGGTCAAGCATCTTCCCTTTGTGGGCGATTCCCTCTCCCCGGAGTTCAACCGCATGAAAGAAGGCATGAAGCGATTGGCCGTGCCTAAGGTTGGCGCGGTATTTGAAGAGCTGGGCTTTACCTATATGGGCCCCGTAGACGGGCATAACCTGGCTGAACTCATTTTGACCTTCAAAGAAGCCCATCAGATTCCAGGGCCGGTTCTAGTCCACGCCGTCACAGTGAAGGGCAAAGGCTATGAAATTGCAGAGAAAGATCAGGTGGGCTACCATGCCCAGTCCCCCTTCGATCTGACGACTGGCAAGGGTCATCCCCCCAAAAAGCCGACCCCGCCTAAGTATGCCAAGGTGTTTGCCGAAACCCTGATTACCCTGGCCCAGGACAATCCCAAAATTGTCGGCATTACTGCAGCCATGGCAACTGGCACGTGCCTAGACAAACTTCAGGCAAAACTGCCCAAGCAGTACATTGATGTGGGTATTGCTGAACAACATGCGGTGACGTTAGCCGCAGGCATGGCTTGCGAGGGCATGCGCCCGGTGGCAGCCATCTACTCCACCTTCCTGCAGCGGGCCTACGATCAAATTGTCCATGATGTCTGCATTCAAAATCTGCCGGTCTTTTTCTGCTTAGATCGGGCAGGCATCGTTGGTGCTGACGGCCCCACCCACCAGGGTCTCTACGACATTGCTTACCTGCGCTCCATTCCCAATATGGTGGTCATGGCCCCTAAGGATGAAGCCGAACTTCAGCGCATGGTCGTGACGGGCATTAACCACACCAGTGGTCCAATTGCGGTGCGATACCCGCGCGGGAGCGGCTACGGTGTGCCGCTCATGGAAGAAGGCTGGGAACCTGTCCCCATAGGTAAAGGCGAAGTCCTTCGCCAGGGTGACGATTTACTGCTGTTGGGCTATGGCACGATGGTCAATCCCGCCCTGCAAACCGCAGAAATCCTCAGCGAGCACGGTATCAGCGCCACTGTCGTCAATGCTCGGTTTGTTAAACCCCTAGACAACGAGTTGTTCTTGCCCTTGGCTCAAAAAATTGGCCGGGTGGTGACCCTAGAGGAGGGTTGCCTTATGGGTGGTTTTGGCAGTGCGATCGCAGAATTGCTGTCTGATCATGACGTTCCCCACCACCTTCTCCGCCTGGGCGTGCCCGATGTTCTGGTGGACCACGCGAAACCCGACCAGTCCAAAGCTGTTTTGGGACTCACGCCACCGCAGATGGCCGACCGCATTCTGCAACGCTTTAAGCTAAGCGAGCGGGTTTTAGCTGAATCCATCTAAATAAATACATCGGCACTTTATCCCCGGCCATAGCCTATTGAAGGCTATGGCCGGGGTGTTTTATAAGCTGTGTACATAGACTCCACCGGTACAGGCTGCGGCTGACGCAGATGCCTCACCCACTGCACAACGGACTGGCTTGCCCAGGTCAACACAGCCTGTCCCATGACCGGTGTCTGGTGAACATCGACCAATAAGAGCAGCACCCCTAGCAGTAGCCCCGCGGCCCCCAACACAAACATCAGCAGGGCCAGCGAAATCAGCCCATCGACAAAGAGCAACGTCCTCAGCCCTAACATCAACACACTGAGTAACAGCATCGCTAAAGCGTAGTGAGAAATCATCATGCTGCTATAGGCTAACCGAAACTGCCGATGCAGTCGGCGTTGTTGTTGCTGCAATCGCTGAAGTTGAGGCTCACGATTCGGTTTGGCATTGACCCACAAAATTTGCTGCGACTGCTGGACCTGCTGCAACTGGTTTAACAGACTCTGCTGACGATACCAGGCCGCCATCCAAAGTAGGCCAGACAACAGCACCATCAGCGCTGAATTGAAAATCAAGGCAATCAGCTGTGTGGTTTGTTCCACGTTCATAAACCGGTATTCTCCGTGGCTGGGCAATCGCAGTGGTGGCGGCAAGGGTTATCGCAACCACCACTGCGAATAGGGCAAGGCTGCGCCGCCTTTTTGTTATGGACTGGGCAGGATAGCTGACCGCAGCGCCTTAACATAAACGGCGAAGATAATAAAAACTGAGAGTTAGAAGACGATAACA
>JBCBOC010000331.1:0-5109 GCA_039821475.1 Cyanobacteria bacterium J06632_22
AATAACCCCAGCACCAGCACCAGCGCTATACAGCCGTCGCTACAAAGGCGCTTTTTTAGGGTTTGTGCGCGACGGCGGCCACTTGGCGACCATACTCAGTACTTGAGCGCCAGAGATGTCCCAAGCAAAGTGGCGGAACTATATTTCGCTGGTGCTGGTGCTGGGGTTATTACAGGCGTGCACCAGGACGTAGCAGGACTTGAATTAAGCTGCCTGAACTGACGACTGTCGTACCCATAGGCACAACGGCTAGACCATTGGCCTGGGCAAGATTGACCAGGTTGCCAGAACTGTGTCCGCCCGCTGCTGGTGAAAATTCTAACGTGCCTTGCGCTAGGGTTAATCGACCCCACAAATAGGTTTCACGCCGCCCACCGGCCCGCAATGCGACCGTCGTTTTGGCGGTGACAAAGGTCGGCCGCCAGGGAGCCGTCAGGCCAGACAGCTTCTGTAGGGCGGGCTGTACAAATCGCCAAAAGCTTACCAGTGACGAAACGGGGTTGCCGGGCAGGCCAAAGTAGAGCTGTGCCTGCTGCTGAGGGATTGTCGCTACGGTCAGGGGCTTGCCCGGTTTGACAGCCACTGCGCGAATGTGTAGCGTGGCGCCCAGTTCTTTGAGCAGCGTATCGACATAGTCGTAATCCCCCACAGAGACGCCGCCGGAAGACAGGACGATATCTGCCTGGGTCAGGGACTGGGCGATGGCGGCTCGTAAGGCTGCCACATCATCCCGCACAATGCCCAGGGAGACGGGTACCCCCCCTGCCTGGGTGACCAGTGCCGCCAGAGCGTACTGGTTTGAGTCCACGATTTGTCCAGGGCCAAGGGGCTGGTCGGGGGTAACCAGCTCATCTCCAGTGGAAAAAATTGCGACTCGGGGGCGCCTGACAACGGTGACCTGAGCACACTGGGCTGCCGCCAGCACAGCAATTTCGGGCCCTTCCAACCGTACCCCTGCGGGCAGTAGCGTCTCCCCAGCTTTGTGGAAGGCCCCCCGTTGTCGTACAAAGGCCCCCAATTCCGGTGCAGACTGTATGGCTACGATGTCTGCCTGACGGGACGTATTTTCCTGCATCACAATGGTGTCGGCCCCGTCTGGCACCATTGCCCCGGTAAAAATCCGTGCTGCCTGCCCCGCCTGGATGGTTTGTTGCGGCCGCGTTCCGGCCGGAATCTCCTCGATGACGGTGAGGTGAGCAGGGATCTGCTGTACATCGGCATGGCGGACAGCATACCCGTCCATGGCTGAGTTATCCCAATGGGGAAAATCCAAAGGGCTATGAACCGGCTGAGCGAGCACCCGTCCCGTGGCATCCGCCAAGGGCAGCGGTTCACTGTCGCTCAACGGCTCAATCAGCGAAAGAATCAGCGATGCGGCTGCGTCAACGGGGAGCATGTTGGTTAAGGTAGGGCTGAGGAGGGCATGCCACGACCAGAGAGGACCTTCAATCGCTGATTGGGGCTAACTCTCGCGCTGTTTAGGCAAATAGTCAACAATGAATCTAGCGTGCTGACGCTGACCCCGTAAATCCTCGATTTATAGCAGCGCGTACAGCGGCTTGAGTACACGCGCTAGGATGACTCATCCTAGCGCCCATAAGCTTTACCCCTATCACTATGCAGACGCTTGCCCCTACCCTTGCTGATACCCTGCGACAGCGTCGTCAAAAGCTGGCGCAGCTGGTCGATGTTCCCGTAATGCTGTGGTCTGGGGAGCCCAGCCCGAGAAACTTTCCCGCCAATATTTATCCTTTCCGGGCCAGCAGCCATTTTCTGTATTTTGTCGGGTTGCCCTTGCCCCAGGCGGCGGTGCATTTGGCAGAGGGGCAGCTGACGCTATTTGTCGATGAGGCCACCCCAGCCGAAGCGCTGTGGCATGGGCCGACGCCAACCCGAGCGGACCTCGCTGAGAAGATTGGGGCCGATGCGGCCTTTCCCTTGGCCCAGCTCAAAGACTTTCTTAAGGGCCAGTTGGCCGATGTCGCGACCCTGCCGGCGTTGGATATTCGTGCGGCCCGGTCCCAGCGCCGACATCTGGACCGTAAGGCTGCCTTGACCCAGGGGACGGCAGATCGTGCTCTGGCCAAGGCGATGGTGCAGTTGCGCATGGTCCATGACGAGGGTGCGATCGCATCGATTCGCAGTGCTGCCGCTGTCAGCGTCGAGGCCCACCAAACCGGTATGGCCGTTACGCCCACTGCCGCTACCGAAGCCCAGATCCGGGCCGCCATGGAAAGCGTGATCATGGCCAACGGCATGACCTGTGCCTACAACAGCATCGTTACCACCCATGGTGAGGTGTTACACAACGAGCACTACCACCACGTCCTTCGCCCTAACGATCTAATTCTGGCGGATGTGGGGGCCGAAACTGCCAGTGGTTGGGCGTCGGACATTACCCGAACTTGGCCCGTTAGCGGCCAGTTTTCGCCGACCCAGCGAGACCTCTACGATGTCGTTTTGGCCGCCCACGATGCCTGTATTGGGGCGGCTAAACCTGGTGTCGAATATCGTGACCTGCACCTGCTGGCCTGTCGTGTCTTGGCAGAGGGGCTGGTGAGTCTGGGGTTGCTCAACGGCCATCCCGACAGTTTGGTGGAGCAAGACGCCCATGCGCTGTTTTTTCCCCACGGGGTGGGTCACCTGCTGGGCCTAGACGTCCACGATATGGAGGATCTTGGCGATTTGGCGGGATATGCCCGTGGTCGTCGACGTAGTGATCGCTTTGGGCTGTGCTTTTTGCGCCTTGATCGCCCGCTTCAGGCTGGCATGGTGGTCACCATCGAACCCGGCTTTTACCAAGTTCCTGGCCTGCTCGGCGACCCAGCTCGACGCGAGCAGCACCGCCACACGGTGAATTGGGACCGCCTAGCTCATTTTGCTGATGTTCGTGGTATCCGCATCGAAGACGATGTGCTGATCACAGCCTCGGGTAATGAGGTGTTAACCGAGGTGCTAACGACCCAAGCCTCTGACATTGAGGCCTTCGTGCAGGGCGTGCGCTAGGGCCAATCGCCACAGCATTGGCTACTACAGCGCAGTTACAGTGCAGCGAAAATCCAGAGAACGTTAGTCGTGAATCCAGCCCCTGGGCCTTCTGCTTGCTGCCGCGTGCGCGGCGCAGCAGGTTCCATCTCTACAGCGGAAACGCCCCGCCCAATGGTCCCATGCCGGTTCGTGTTTTATCTTTGCGCCGGTGCCGCCACTTGCGAATGGCTGCTGCTTTTCGCTGTACCGGAGTGGTGTAGCCGTTAGGATCGAGCGGCTCATCTAGGTCATCTTCAGGCGCTTTCTGTACAGTGTTCAGGCAGGGTTCCAGGGCGCTGTAGTACGGCTCTAGGGCCATGGCTCGATCCACTTCCTCCAGACGGCTATAGCGATCTTCTAAATCCGTGGAGAGCATTTTGCTCAGCACCTTAAAGAAGTGGGCTGAAATATTTACAGACTGCTGCCAGCGTAGTTCATGGGTCTCGGGGTCTACGTCAAACTCCATGGGCGACTTTCCCGTCAGCAGATAAAGACACGTGACGCCCAGGGCGTAGATATCACTGGCGTAGCTGGGCCGGAGGGCAAGCTGCTCCGGCGGAGCAAAGCCCATGGTCCCAACGAACTGTGTCATCGGTGCTGGCGACTCAGAATCGGGTTCGTCGTCGTGGTTTAGGCATTCGCGTACGGCCCCAAAGTCAATCAGCACTAAGCGCTGGTCGTCGCGGCAGCGAATAATATTTGGCGGTTTAATGTCCCGGTGGATGACGCGATTGTGGTGGATGTACTGCACCACCGGAATGATTTCTTTGAGAAACTGTTTGACCTTGGGTTCGCCCTGGGCCCCGTGCTTGCGGATCTCCTTACTCAGGGTTTCGCCATGGATGTACTCCTGCACTAGGTAAAATTCACCCTTGAAGGTGAAATAGTCCAGTAGCATTGGCAGCTGAGAATGGCTGCCCAGACGACCCAAGATGCGGGCCTCGCGACGAAATCGCTGTTTCGCGCGCTCCAGCGCAACGGGATTATTGACCTTTGGGAAAAGCTGTTTGATGACGCAGAAAGGGGAGCCGGGCAGCATTTTGTCCCGGGCCAGGTGGGTAATGCCAAAGCCCCCCCGTCCCAAGATGCGCACGACTTCGTAGCGGTCACGAAAGAGCTGACCGGCTTCGCAAAGCTGCTTGAGTCGGGGGTCGCGTCGCCCAGACGAGCGAAAATCTGACATTTGCGGCAGTGAAGATGACATTTCGATACAGTCCGCAATCTAGGGAACACTCAGCAGCTATCTGCCATCATTATGGCTGATAGCTTCAGAGGCTGTGATCTAGATTCTTAAGATGGAGAATGGCACACAGCCTGAGGCGCTGATTTTCCATTAGCCTCCATTAGCCTCTAACGTCCCGATTCGGCCACGGCTAGCGGTAACGAGAAGCTAAACGTGCTGCCTTGACCCAGCGCACTATCCACCTGAATGTGTCCGCCTTGCAGCTCAACCAGGCGTTTGCAGATGGCTAGGCCGATACCGGTGCCTCCCGAGTTGCGGTTACGGGAGGGGTCAGCTCGCCAGAATCGCTCGAATACACGGGGTAGGTCTTCGGGCGCAATGCCCATGCCTGTATCGGTCACCTGAACCCACAGATGGGTGGGTGCTTTTGACGGTTGGGGTTGAGCCGTAACTCTAATTTTCCCGGCCGCTGTGTAGCGCAGTGCGTTGCTCAGCAAATTCACTAAAACTTGTTCAACCCGGGCTGGGTCTGCTGCCACGGAGGGGAGCGTCTCAGGTAAGGAGAGCTCCAGCTTGAGGGCACGAGTTTCGCTAATCTGTCCTGCAAAACGGTGGACCACCTGCTGAAGCAGGGGTGCTAATTCGATTGTTTGAATTTGAATCGGCAGATGGCTGGCTTCAAGTTTGGAGAGTTCTTGTAAATCATCTACCAGTCGTTGGAGCCGCGTGGTTTCTCGAATCAGTCGACCATACATTTCTGGGGTGTTGGGGACGGTACCGTCGGACAGCCCTTCCAGATAACCTCGAACGATGGTCAGTGGCGTCCGCAGCTCGTGGGTTAAGTCGCTGACCAGGTCACGGCGTCGCTGTTCTACGGTTTCCAGGTCGCTGGCCATGCG
>JBCBOC010000046.1:0-11577 GCA_039821475.1 Cyanobacteria bacterium J06632_22
AATGCCCCTGAAAGTGGGGCTCGTTGAAGGTGACGTTCTTAATGCCCACAGCCTTCTCCCCCGGCACATAGTCAATGATGCGATCCACCAGGGCGAAGGGATAGCGGTGGGGCAGCAGCGCCTGGATTTCTTCCAAGGTATAGGTCGTTTTGACCACGACCTCCTGGGGGCTGATGGTTTCGCCGCCGTCGGCTTCTGGGCTCGCGGTAACAGGTACTGGGGTAACGGTGGTCATAACTTCAACAACTGGGCGTGGGAACACGCCAACAAACTAGACAACAGCGAAAGAACGACACATGCTGCTGGTGACAGCGCACAGTCGGGGACCCACAGTCAGGGAAAAAACTCGTGCACAGATGGAAGCGTATCGCAGCAAACAAAGACAGGCGCAGGCCCCTACCGATTAGCAGCGTAAACCGCCGTCAGCTTTTGGGCAAGTTCCCCATGCAAACGATGGCTGGCTTTGTACGCCAATACGTGCATTCTGGGGATCGCCCCCAATAGGCTCAGATCACCGATTAAATCGAGTAGTTTGTGGCGAGCCGGTTCATTCTCAAACCGTAGCGGCGGATTGACCCAATCCTCAGGACCACAGACCAAGGCATTGTCTAGGCTCCCGCCCTTGATCAGCCCCTGCGATCGCAAATACTCAATTTGATGCATCAGCCCAAACGTCCGCGCTGGCGCTACCGATTCGGTAAAGGGCTCGACCGCCGGAGACCAGCTGTGCCACTGGTTACCAATGGGCGCTACGTCAAAGTCGATACCGTAGGTAAAGCGCAAACTTGCCGCAGGCATGGCCGTGACAAAAGCCTCCCCATGCTGCACGGAAACCGGCTGCTCTAGGACAGGCGGAGACGGTCGGGGAGCGGCTAAGGTCTGCAGTTGGGCCGTTGAGATCGCACCAACCCAACCCTGGGCAGAGCCATCTAGCAACGGCACTTCTGGGCCGTCAATTTCGATTCGAACATTGTCCAACCCTAAACCCCAAAGCGCCGCCAATAGATGCTCTACAGTGCGGACGCTAGTCCCATTGGCTCGCAGCTCAGTAGACAGGGTGGTTTCACCGACGGCCCCAACAGCGGCAGGAATTTGCGGCTGCCCTGCCACATCGGTACGGACGAAATAGCGTCCCACATCCGCCTCGGCGGGCAGCAGACGCACCTGAACCGTGGTGCCTGAGTGCAGACCAATGCCCTGACAGACAACCGGTTGCCCCAGCGTTTGCTGCTGGGCAGATTGCTGCGCAGAGGGAGCCGTCTCCGTTGCATCAGACTGGGCGGCGGGTGTCATTAGAAGCGTTCTCCTAGGCCAAAGTGAATCCGACTGTCACCTCGGTCGTTGAAACCGTAGTCGAGGCGTAATGCCCCCAAGGGCGTGTTCACCCGGACCCCAACACCATAGCCAAAGCCGCTACCCGGCTTACCTCGAACCCCAGCGGGGTCGCCCAGCACCGAGCTACCGCTCCCTAAGTCCGTCGCCGCATCAACAAAGACAGTCCCGCCCAAGAAGCTGGTAAACAGCGGGAAACGATACTCTGCCGTTGCCTGGATGAAGCTGCGACCGCTACCCAGGTCACCCTCCTCATAGCCCCGCACAGAGTTAGTCCCCCCCAAGGAGAAGGCTTCATAGGGCGGCAGGTCACCGATGACGGTTCCCGTTTGTACGTTAAAGGCCAGGGTCTCGGCCCCCTCGCCAAAGCCGGTAAACTCCACAGGAATGTACCGGCTATAGCTAGCCCGTAGCCGGTTGAAGAAAATACTGCCGCTACCCACCGGAATCGATTGCTCGGTTCCTAACCGCAGCAGGCTACCGCTAGTGGGCACAAACGGATCGTTACGGTAGTCCCACACTAGCCCCAGGGGAATGGTGAGCAGGTCATCACGCCCAGAACCGCTGACGGTCAGGGGATTTCCCTGCTGGTCGGTAGCAGCAATGGCCCCGCCTTCTTCGCGGGTAGAAATGCGCTGATAGTCCAGTCCGAGGGACGCTGAGAGGTTCTCACTGAGGGGGCGCCCAAAGGTGACCCCACCCCCAAATCGATTGACACGGGGGACATCGCCATTTGCCAAGGTTACTGGCGTGGGGCCGTTGTCAAAAATGAGCGATCGCGACCGACGATTAAACAGATTGACCGTGTAAGAGGTACGGTTGGGATCCCCGGCAATCCAGGGGTCCGTAAAGCTCAGGTCAAACAGCAAATCGCGGGAACTGAGCTGCACCTCGGCCCGGAGCTTTTGGTTATTGCCGCCGAAGTTGTCCTGCTGGTAGCTGATGCTGCCGAACACATCGCCCGTTAGGTTGAAGCCCGCGGCTGCACCCACCGAGCCTGTACTGCGCTCGGCTACATTGACAATCACCTTGACCTTACGGGGGTCTTCATCACCGGGGTCCAGCGACAGGCGAATGTCATCAAAAATGCCCAGGCCAAAGACCCGCTGCAAATCCTGCTCGATGGTGGACTGCTGGAAAACGTCGCCAGGCTGGGTTTCAAGTTCGCGGGTGACGATGAATGGGCGGGTGCGGCCACCAATGGGATTGCCATTTTCGTCGGTGGTATCGCCATCCGTGGTAATGTAGCGAACCTCAATATCTTCGATGACGCCCTCGGCCACAATCAGCGTCACCACCCCATCATCAGAAATTTGGGGCGCTGCCGTCACCTGGGCTAGAACATAGCCATTTTCCTGGTACCAGTCGTTCAGGTCGAGAATGCCATCTTGGAAATCCCGCAAATTCAGAATGGTGCCGTACTGGGGGCTGAAAATTTCCTCGACAACGGACTCGGGCAATACCTGATTGTCACGGACGTCCACCTGGGTTAAGACCGGGTTCGGGTCTACCAGAAACGTCACCCGCACCCCTAGCACCGTGTCCTCAGGCAGAGCGCGAACGTCAGAGAAGAAGCCCGTAGCAAATACGCTGTTGATATCGGACTGTAGCTGCGATCGCGTGGTCACCCGGCCGGGCTGAAGTTCAATGGCGTCGTACACCACATCCACCAGCTCAGGAGGCAAGAATTCTCCCCCCTCTCCAGCCACCACGACCTCAGCCACCTGCACCTGCACCTCGGCAGGATCTTCAGGCTCAGCCGCCTCCGGCGCCGGTTCCACCGGGGAGGCCGGGTCAGGGGTCGCCTCAGGGGCGACATCAACCGGCGGCGGCGGGTTGCCAATGCCGTTACGTAAGCGCTCCAGCCGCTGCTGGGGAGTCTCCTCGGCCTGGGCCAGGGTCGGTGTGGCCCTGACCGTCACAATAGGCGTGTCCGCATTCGAGGGGGAGCGCTCTACGGCAGATCCCATTTCGGACGCAGGGTTCTGGACAGTAGCCGCGCCCGAACTCACCTCACGACTCACTGCCGCCGCTGACTCGGCCGCAGCGGGAGCTTCAACCGCAACAGGTTCGACCAACAGCGCCGCTGGACTGAGCGCCACACCAGGTTCCACTGGGGGCTCTATTGGATTGGCTTGGGCAGGCAATGCCGCCAGCGCTGAAATCGTGCAACAAGCCAATAGAGTCGGCGAAAAGCGCATACTCACTTCCATGTATTAAAGGACTCCTCACACCGCCCCCAGACGAACCGGGAAGACCCATCGACAGAGGTAACTTGAAATTACCGATTGCCATGGCCTGAATTTAGCGATCAAAAATTAACGGCGATCAAAAATTAACAATCGCCACAGATTCTACCGCACTGCTCTGCCAGACACCTAAACAGAATGTGCCAAAATTCGATCTAGCACCTGCTGATAGGCTGCTTCAACGTTCCCTAGATCCTGACGGAAGCGGTCTTTGTCCAAGACGCGCTTTTTCGGGTCAGATTCAGCCTGGTTCCACAGGCGGCAAGTATCCGGGCTGATTTCGTCCGCTAAAATTAGCGTCCCAGCAGCATCGGTGCCGAATTCGAGCTTGAAGTCCACTAAGCTAATGCCGCAATCGTCAAAGAATCGGAGCAGCACCTGGTTGATTTTCCGAGCCATCTGCTGAAGTTGAGCAACCGTGTCAGGGCTGGCCAACGCCATCGCTTGAATTCGATCCAGGGTCAGTAGCGGGTCACCGAGGTCGTCATTTTTGTAGTAAAACTCCACCAGCGGTGGCTGTAGCTCTGTCCCTAGCGCCAGTCCAGTTTGTCGGCATAGGCTGCCTGCCGCCAAATTTCGCACCACCACCTCCAGCGGCACAATGGTGACGGCCTTAACCCGCATTTCCCGCTCGGTGGGCGTATCGATCCAGTGGGTGGGGACGCCGTGGGCCGCCATCAGCTTAAACAGGTGAGTCGAAAAGGCGCAGTTGATTTCTCCCTTTTTGGCGATCGTCCCCTTCTTCTGGGCATTGAACGCCGTGGCATCGTCCTTAAAATAAGTCAGCAGCACCTGGGGGGCATCAGTGGCGTAAAGGATTTTGGCCTTGCCTTCGTAGAGCTGCTGGCCATGGGCCGTTTGGGGTTCGAGTTGAGACATATATCTGCGGGTTGGATAGGCCAACCCAACTGACAACCCGTACAATATCTCCCATCTACGAGCCCAATGCCCCGAATTTGCTCATCAATATGAAGGGGTTGTAACCAAGTTGGGGTTAGTCTTCTGCATTCAAATCTAGATCTGATGGGAAATTTTCATCCATCACCTGTATCAACGTAAATGGACAGTCCTGCGGGAACGTCGTTTTTGGCAGCCCTGTTTCTTTGAGAGCTAGCTTGACCGCACGAACGTAGGCCTTACCCCATTCCTGATCGAGGTAAGGCTTGAGGCTAGGAGAGGCTTCCAGCGATTCTTCAATACATATTCTGTGTTCAACAATGCTGCTTGCCCAGCTTCTAGTTTTTTTTTCGGATTGGTATTGCCATTTCAGCAAGTGCAATAACAGAACCCTGAGATTACTCATCAGTGCCTGACGTTCGCGTCTTGCCATGTCTTCAATTTCGTCAAGCAAATTAGCCCAATCGACCGCCTTATAGTCCCCGCGACGCAGTTGCTCAGCCGTTGTGGTGACCCACTGCACATAATCCGCGTCATAGAGCGTTTTGGCAGGTTGGGTTGGGGGCTGTAACGCAGTCATAGTTTCAGAAGGGCAGCCAAGCTATTAGGGGGCCTGCGCCGATGGTAGCAAACCTAACGCGGTGTCGATCTTTGCCGGTCTATTTTGTGGTCATCGTATGGACGCCATCCCAATCGACCGACGGTGGAGCCTGCAAATAGGCGCGGGCTCGCTCCAGGTGAATCTGGACGGCTTTATCGAAGGGGCGGGCCTGCTCGGCCTGCTCAAACAGGTGAATAGCCTGCTGGAAGTTGGCCGAGGTATAGGCTTGGCGTCCGGCCTGGTAAAGGTCGAGGAAAGAGAGAATGCCGTCGTCTAGGGACTTGTCACGGCTGTCGATAAGCTCGTAGATCTTCACGGGTTTTTGCTTGCCCTTCACCCGCGTCAGGTCGAGTTCTCTGACCCAGATATTGTCTTTGCACAGCTCGTAGGTGTGCTCGCTGAGCACGATATCGCAACCGTATTGCTTGGTGATGCCCTCTAGGCGGGAGCTCAGATTTACCCCGTCGCCAATGACGGTGTACTCCATTTTGCGCTGGGAACCGATGTTACCCGAGACCACCTCACCGGAGCTGATGCCAATGCCAATGCGAATTTCGGGCTGGTCTTTGGTGTTGCGATCGCGATTAAATGCCACCAGTCGATAGCGCATATCCAGCGCCGCCTGTACCGAAGCCCAGGCATGATTTTGTAGCGGCAGCGGTGCCCCAAACACCGCCATCAGTGCATCGCCAATAAACTTGTCCAGAGTGCCCTCATGGTTGAAGACTGCCTCGACCATCGTCTCGAAATATTCATTCAGCATCGAGACCACGTCCGCCGCTTCCAGATTTTCCGTTAGCGTGGTGTAGCCGCGAATATCCGAGAACAGGACCGTTACATCTTTCCGTTCGCCCACCATTAGTGCATCTTCGCCCAGGGCCATCACTCGTTCTGCCACACCCGGTGTCATGTAGCGGTACAGTGTCGTTTTCATCCGCTTTTCCTGACTGATGTCTTCCAACACCACCAACCCACCCCGCACGCCGCCTTCAGGGTTGGTGAGCGGGTTCACCGTTAGGTTGAGGCTACGCTCCAGCAGCTGCACCCGCTTACTGTCCGACACTTCTGGCGCATTGATGTCACCCCATAACCGATAGTGGTTGGGACGATCTGCATCGGGAATGGCCAGCGCGTAGGACTCACCATCGAGCTGATGGGCTAACCCCAGCAGGAGCGTTTGCTCTGGCACGTAGTGTTTCGTCCCGTATTGAAAACTGTCCTCCAGACGAAACTGTAGCCGCTCCATGGGAATCACCTCCCAAATGGGGCGGTTCACCAAATGGCTCTCCCAACGTTGGGCCAGCTGTTTACCGTCCTCGCCCTCTAACGGACAGCCGAGTAGCTCTAGTGCCGCCTCATTAATGGTGACAATGTGTCCCGCCAAATCGGTGGAAATGACCGCATCCGATAGGCTCTGCAGCATGTCTTTTTGGTATTGCTTTTCGAGCAATACGGTCTCAAACAGCTTGGCATTTTCGAGGGCCACACCCGCCTGAATATTAAACGCCCGCATAAACGACTCATCGGAGCTGTTAAAAATCCCCTGGGCTTTGTTGATCAGCTGCGTGACCCCAATCAGCTTGCTGTTGGAGTCGAACACCGGCATGCAAAGAATCGTTCTTGTGTGGTAACCCGTCTTCTGATCGGCTGTGGGGTCAAAACGGGGGTCATTGTAGGCATTGGGAATATTCAGCGTCTCACCGGTAGAGGCCACATGTCCTACAATCCCCTTATCGGCAGGCTGCCGCAGATCCAGCAGCTTTTGACCGTCGGCACTTTTCACCTTCGACCACAGCTCCTGCTTAGCCTCATCCAACAGCCATAGGGTACTGCGGTCTGCCTGCATCAGATCCCGCGCCTCAGCCATAACAGACTGAAGTGTTACCTCCAGATCTAAGCTTTGGTCCAGGGAAGAAATCGCCTTGAGCAGCGCCCCCACGCCCTTTTGATTCCGCGCCGCAATATAAAACGAGTTGCAGCTTTCCAACAGAATGCCAATGGAACTGGCGAACTCTTCAAAGGTACCTTCATCCTCAGCCGAGAAGGGCTCGATCCCGTGCTTGTTCAGCAGTTGCACGACAGCCACTACCGTTTGTCCGGTGCTGTAGATGGGCATACACAAAATGTTGCGCGTGCGATAGCCGGTTTTCTTATCGGTAGAAGCATCGAACCGGGGATCCGCATAGGCATCGGGAATATTTAGCCGCTGCGCCGTTGAGGCCACATACCCAGCAATCCCTGCCACCATCGGCACTCGAATTTCAAGCGCGTCCTCACCGTCCCCTTGGGCAATCTTGGACCACAGCTCTTGCTTTTCCTCATCCACCATAAAAATAGTGGTGCGCTCCGCCTGCAAGATCTGACCAATCTTGAGGGTAAAAGCCGCCAGCAACTCCTCCAGCAGCGTTTCTAGCGCCTGATTATTAATCAGATCAATCGCCTTGAGAAAATGCTCAAACTCGCGAGTGATGCGATCTAACAGCTGCACAAAATCTACAGCAGGCAAGTCCTTGACCCGCTCCATCAGTCGACCGGCTTGGTTAGACCGAGACAGCGTTGCTAAAACGCTCGTCGAACTGCCCGCAGATCGATGCCCCAATGACTGACTGTCGGATGACTGCCCCATAGCTTCTATGACTGGTGTGATGCCCATTATGCTGGAAGATGCCTACAGAACCATAGTTCCCAAGGCTGCGCAACTGCGCTAATGCAACTGTTATACCAGGGAGTAACCTGCCAGAACCAAGTATTTCGGCAAGGTTAGCGAAGCAGTGCTAAGCACATAACGAATAGGGCACTGGCTTAAAACGTTACCCAGCCTGTCCCATGGCAAAGGAAAACACTATTCGTCACTTGCGATTTCACCCTTAACGGTTCCTGGGTGCGGTTACTGTTCTTTTTTCAGGAGTGGGAATGCGATCACATCGCGGATGCTAGCGCTGTCGGTCAGCAGCATAACCAGCCGGTCAATGCCCATGCCCATACCTGCAGCGGGGGGCATGCCATACTCCAGTGCGGTCAAGAAGTCCTCATCGACGCCTTGAGCTTCGAGGTCACCGGCAGCCTTCTTGGCCGCCTGAGCCTCTAGTCGCTGACGTTGGTCCAGGGGATCGGTCAGCTCGGAGAAGCCGTTGGCCGTCTCCCGCCCAACGATAAACAGCTCAAATCGCTCGACCAGGCCTGGCTTGCTACGGTGAGGCTTGGCTAGGGGCGAAATCTCCACCGGGTAATCGGTAATAAAGGTGGGCTGGATTAACGTTTCTTCCACCTTTTGCTCGAAGGCTTCGTTCAGCAGATTACCGAGGCTGGGGCAATCGTCAATCTTGGTGAGTCCCGCCTGCTTCGCCGCAGCCTTGGCCGAGTCGAGATCGCTGAACTGGGTAAAGTCCAGACCCGTTTGGGCCTTCACCGCATCGTGCATGGTAATGCGCTGCCAGGGGCGAGTGAGGTCTATTTTTTCCTCTTGGTAGGTGATGTCGGTGGTGCCCAACGCATCCTCAGCGGCGGTAACGATGAGGGCCTCGGTAATGTCCATCATCTCGTCGTAATCAATATAAGTCTGGTAAATCTCAATAGAGGTAAATTCAGGGTTGTGGCGCGTAGAAACGCCTTCATTGCGAAAGATGCGCCCCATTTCAAACACTTTTTCAAAGCCACCCACCAGCAACCGCTTGAGGTGCAGCTCTGTGGCGATGCGCAGATACAGCTCCATATCAAGGGTGTTGTGATAAGTGATAAAAGGCCGTGCCTCAGCCCCACCAGCCTCGGGCTGGAGTACCGGCGTCTCAATTTCGATAAACCCCTGCTGGTCCAACTGGCGACGAATGGAGGCGGTAATCAGGGCGCGCTTACGGAAGGTGTCGCGCACCTCAGGGTTGACGATTAGATCGACATAGCGCTGGCGGTATCGCTTAGCCACGTCGGTTAGGCCATGCCACTTGTCGGGCAAGGGCAGCAAAGACTTGGTGAGGATGGCGTATTCAGCAACCTTGACGGACAGTTCCCCCTTATCGGTGCGCTTGATCGTGCCCTTCACGCCCAGGATATCGCCAGCATCCGTGAGCTGCTTGAGGTGGTTAAAGGCCTGCTCGTCAGTCTCGGCCATGGCGGCCTGGATAGTTTTCTTATCGAGGTAAAGCTGAATCGTGCCGGTTTCGTCCTGCAAGGTAAAAAAGGCCAGCTTGCCAAATACTCGGCGGGCCATAATGCGCCCGGCAATGGCCACAGCGTCATCCACCTCTTCGCCCGCAGGCAAATCAGCATACTTGCTTTGCAAATCAGCGGTGGGGTGGGTAACGGGCCAGGCGTAGGCGTAGGGGGTTAGGCCCTGCTGTTTGAGGTCCTCCACCTTTTGTACCCGTGCCGCACGCAGATCGCGGTCATCATGATTGGGAGCAGTGGAGTCAGCAGCCATTGTTAAGTGTCGTGAGCAGGTCTAAAATTTGCCAGCCCCCATCTTATCGGGCTATTGGACAAAAATTCCATTGGGCGTTTAGTTGTGACATGACCTGAGACCTTACCCCTAGCGCTGCGCACAGTTGCGAATCGGGCCTCAGCAACCGGGCACAAGCGGTAGATCTGACGGTTGCCACATCCGCAATACTGCCGAAAATCAATGGAACCCATCAAGCGGGTATTATTTTTGTATAAAATCAAACATATTTAATCATTTTCTCTAACAATAGGGGTTTGGGGCAGTCTCGCCCAGCACTGGCGGCCTTACAGAGAGGTAGCCACAGAGAGGTAGCCGCTTTCAACTTGGACTCAAATCTCAAATTCAGTATTCATGTCGTCTCCATCGATTTCATCGCTCTCCCAAGAAAGGCAACGGCTTGCCAAGCTGCAGTCTTACCAAATCATGGATACGCCACCGGAGCCCTGCTTCGACGATCTAGTTGCGCTGGCGGCGCACATTTGTGAAGTTCCAGTCGCACTGATTAGCCTGCTCGATAGCAACCGGCAGTGGTTCAAAGCTAAAGTCGGGCTGACAGTGTCAGAAACACCGCGCAATATTTCGATTTGCGATCGCACCATTCAGGAACAGCGCCTTTTCATTATTGAAGACGCCAGGCTCCATCCAGATTTTTGCCACAGTCCTCTGGTGACGGGACCGCCCCATATCGTTTTTTACGCCGGGGCACCGCTGCTCACCCCCGATGGCTATGCCTTGGGGTCTTTATGCGTGATTGACTATCGCCCGCGCCAGTTGAACGCGACCCAGTACGAGGCGCTGACGACGCTGGGTCGCCAAGTGGTGACCCAGCTAGAACTAATGCAGCGGACCCGTCAACTCACCACAGTCAACGACTCCCTAGAGAAAAAAGTGGAGCAGCGGACCACGGACCTAACCCAAGCGATAACAGCGCTACAGCAGACGCAATCGCAACTGGTGGTGCAGCAGGAAAAATTGCGCCACGAAGCCCTACACGATCGTCTGACCGGCCTTCCGAATCGCGAGTTGTTGGCCCGCAAGCTGGTTAACGCTATCCAGTCGGCCCAGGCAGAACAGTCTCAGTATGCAGTGTTGTTTATTGACCTCGATCAGTTCAAAATTCTCAACGACAGTTTGGGGCATGGTGTCGGCGATCAGCTATTGAAACAGGTGACGCGGACTATACAGTCGCTACTGGGGGCCAACGATACCTTGGCAAGGTTGGGCGGCGACGAATTTGTCATGCTGCTCGATCAGATACCCCATCCCGACTACGCGATTTCACTCGCCGAACAAATTCAAACGGTATTGAGTTCTCCATTGTTGATCGACCGGCATGAAGTGTTTACGGGCGCCAGCATTGGCATTACCTTTAGCCACTTGGGCTACCATCGCCCAGATGACGCCCTGCGGGATGCCGACATTGCCATGTACCAGGCTAAGCAGGCAGGCAAGCGCTGCTATGTGGTGTTTGACCGCACCATGCAAACCCGCGTACACCAGCGACTATCGCTGGAAACAGACCTGAGACGCGGGCTCATCAATGAAGAGTTTCGGTTGTTTTACCAACCGATTTTTGAGCTGAGTACACATCGGTTAGTAGGCTTCGAAGCGCTGATTCGTTGGCAGCACCCAGAACAGGGTTTGATTGCACCCGATTTGTTTATCCCCATTGCCGAGGAGACCGGACTCATTCACGACCTGGGGGCATGGATTATTACGGCGGCGGGGCAGCAGTTACAGCGGTGGCGACGGCAGTTCCCCATCTGCAGTCCACTGACGCTGAATGTCAATGTATCGCCAACCCAACTCCAGCGACCCGAGCTGATTGCACATTTAAAGACAACGCTCGCCCAGACTCAGCTCCCGGCCCAGGCCATCAAGCTAGAGATTACTGAGCACTCGGTGCTGGACACCACAAATACCATTACCAGCGTGTTCACGCAGCTTAAGCAGCTGGGGTTCAAGCGGCCTTGTTGCATGAAAGGGTCACGGATTCGATAGTGGACTAAGGTTTAAGTACCACCAAAAACCGATGGTCCATGAGCTACCGAATCCGCAACTGG